>JAFKFE010001198.1:1333-32605 GCA_017308345.1 Alphaproteobacteria bacterium
GGGTCATCGAGGGACTGCCCGGCTATCCCGACAACATCAACCGGGCCTCCGATGGCACCTACTGGCTGGCCCTGATGGGCATGCGCACGCCGGCGCTGGATCTGTCGCTGGAAATGCCGGGCTTCCGCCGCCGCATGGCGCGGCGCGTGTCTGAAGACGCATGGCTGATGCCCAACCTCAACACCGGCTGCGTGCTGCGCTTCGACGAGAACGGCCAGATCCTCGAAAGCCTGTGGGACCAGGCCGGCGAGAAGCATCCGATGATCACCTCGATGCGCGAGCACAAGGGCATCCTCTATCTCTGCGGCATCTTCAACAACCGCATGGGCACGCTGCCGCTGAAGGGGGGCAACCCCAACTGGTTCAGCTCGGATTCCTACTGGGGCAAAAAGGCATGAACGCCGTGAGCCGGCTTTTCGACCGCTTCCTCGGCCGGGGCGACTGGGCCGTGACCGTGCCCACGCTCGACGGGCCGCTGCTGCCCAACCAGGACCTCGAGGAGGCGGAGCTCTTCGCCGGCCTCGCCGAGGCCGACAATCTGGTGCGGACCGAAAAAGGCATGCTGGCGAGCAGCGTGAACCGGCTGATGCGTTTTAGCGCCGACGGCAAGGCCGAAGTGCTGCAGGAATTCCCCGGCGAGATCACCGCGCTCGCCCATGCCCGCGGCATGACCGCCCTGGCGATCGACGGCAAGGGCGTCGTCATCCGCGGCGGCCTGCATGACGGGCGGGAGGCGACTGGTGACGAGGCCGGCAGGCTGTCCTGCGTCACCGCGCTTACTTTTCTCGACAGCAACACCTTGCTGGTGGCCAACGGCTCGGCCTCGCTGCCGGCGAGCGCCTGGCGCCGCGACCTGATGCAGAAGAACGCTTCCGGTTCGGTCTGGCGCCTCGACCTGAAGAGCGGCCGGCTGGAGTTGATCCGCGACGGCCTCGCCTGGCCCGCCGGTATCGCCACGACCGGCTCCAATCGCGTCTACGTCACCGAAGCCTGGCGCCATCGCGTGCTGGCGATCGATCTTGCCAGCAAGGCAACGGCGCCGGTGATGGAGCATCTGCCGGCCTATCCCGCCCGCATCGCGCCCGCCTTCAACGCAGGCTACTGGCTGACCTTCTATTCCGTGCGCAACCAGTTGGTGGAGTTCATCCTGCGCGAGGAGACCTTCCGCAAGCGCATGCTGGCCGAGGTGCCGGAGGCCTACTGGATGGCGCCGTCGCTCGGCTCGTGGCGCGACTACCGCGAGCCGATGCAGGGCAGCCAGCTCAAGCAGATGAACGTGCTGAAGCCTTACGCGGTCACCAGGTCCTACGGGCTGGTGGTGCATTGCGACCAGAACATGAAGCCGCTCTCGAGCTTCCATTCGCGTGCCGACGGCAGGGTGCACGGCACGCTCAGCGCCTGCGAGGCGGACGACGACCTGCTCGTCGCCTCGCGCGGCGGATCGAGGATCGTGCGCCTGTCCAAGGTCGCCAGCGGCAAGCGGGGTTAAGCGATGTCGGACGCCAACATCATCGAACTGAGGGGCGCGACCAAGGCGTTCTCGCGCATCCCGGCCTTCAAGAACGTCGATTTCGACCTGCGCAAGGGCGAGATCCACGCGCTTCTGGGAGAAAACGGCGCCGGTAAGTCGACGCTGACCAAAGTCATGGCCGGCGTGTTCAAGCTGACCGAAGGCAAGCTGTTCTTCGACGGCAAGGAGGTGTCTTTCGCGACCCCCGCTGAAGCGCTGCGCGCCGGCATCGCCATGGTGTTCCAGGAGACCAATCTGGTGCCGGCCATGACGGTGGCGCAAAACCTCTATCTCGGCGAAGAAAAGATGTTCAACCGGCTGCGCGGCCTCTACATCCAGGCGCGCCAGTTCCTCGCCGGCATGGGTTTCCAGGTCGACCCGACCGCGCAGGTGAGCACGCTGGGCGCCGCGCACAAGCAGATGGTGGAGATCGCGCGCGCTGTCCACCACAAGGCTCGCGTGATCATCTTCGACGAACCGACTGCGACGCTGACGCCGGAGGAGAAACGCCACTTCTTCAACCTTCTGCAGCGGCTGGTGAAGGAAGGCATCGCCATCGTCTTCATCACCCATGCGCTCGAAGAGGCGCTCGCCGTCGCCGACCGCATCACCGTCATGCGTGACGGCGAGATCGTGGCTTCGGGAGCCGCCAAGGGCTTCACCCGCGCCTCCATCGTGCAGGCCATGGTCGGCCGCACGCTGACCGAGACACTGCATGGCGAGGTCAAGCGCACCGCGCGCCCCTATGGCGACAAGGTGCTGTCGGTCGAGAACCTGTCGTGCGCCGGCCTGGTGCGCAACTCGTCCTTCTCGGTGTTTTCGGGGCAGGTCACCGGCATGTTCGGGCTGGTCGGCGCCGGCCGCACCGAAATGGCCAAGGTCGTCGCGGGTCTGCTGAAGCGCAACATCTTCCATGGCGGCGAAATCCGCCTGCTCGGCAAATCGGTGCGTTACCGCGTGCCGCGTCCGGCCGTGCGCGACGGCATCGTCTATGTGACGGAGGACCGCAAGTTCGACGGTTTCTTCGAAACCATGACGGCGGGCGAGAACCTGCAGATCGGCGAGCTGACCGACGCCTCCAATCCGTTGTCGATGGTGTCGATGTCACGCGCGAGGGAACTCGCCAAGCAATGGGGCGAGCGGCTCAGACTGAAGCAGATCAGCGACCGCGCCAGGATGATCGAGCTTTCCGGCGGCAACCAGCAAAAGGTCGTGATCGCCAAATCGCTGATCCAGCAGCCGAAGCTGGTGATCTTCGACGAGCCGACGCGCGGCGTCGATGTCGGCGCCATCGTCGAAATCCACCAGCTCATCAGCGATCTCGCCGACCAGGGCATGGCCGTCGTCGTCATCTCCTCCTATCTGCCGGAAATCCTGGCGGTTTCCGACCGCATCCTGGTCGTCAAGCGCGGCCGCGTGGTCGAGGAGATGATGCTGTCCGAGGCGACCGAGGAGCGCGTCATGTTCGCGGCGGTCCACTAGGTGTGTTGATATTCAGGTGAGGCCGGCCTGCAAACGGCGGTTTCCTGCGCTTCCGGTGCTCACGTACTACAGTACGCTCCGCTCCGGCCTTCGCCGGCCGAAGCCCTCATAGTATCTCCGCTCGATGAAGGCTACGGCCGGCGTAGGCCGGTTCTCGGAAGCCATAGTTCTCGACTCGGCCTGACCTGAATCTCAACATACCTTGATCGGAAACAGATTTGCTGGCTAAACCGGGATCAATGCCTGGATCGGCCCTATTGCCTTGCAATCGCTTCCGCGTCTGAATAGGTCAGGAGGTCAGATCACCTGCCCGAGCGGACATGTCCAGCATCAACCTCAAACTTCTGCAGACGTTCCTGCTTGCCGCGGAAAACGGCAGCTTCCGTCGCGCTGCCGAAGAAAGCAACCGCTCGCCGTCCGCCGTTTCCATGCAGATACGCGACCTCGAGGAGCAGATCGGCATCTCGCTGTCCATCCGCACGGCGCAGCGCGCCAGCCTGACGCCCGAAGGCCAGGTGCTGTTCGAGGAGATCGCCAATGCGATGTCGCAGGTGCAGTCCAGCCTAGACCGGCTGACCGAGATCGCCGCGCGGCGCAAGGGCAAGGTGCAGATCGCCTGCGCGCCGACGCTCGCGGCGAGCCGGCTGGGCGACATACTGGCGACGTTCAAATTGCGCTACCCGCGCTCGATCGTCGAGGTCATCGAGACGCCGCCGCAGGCGGCGCTCGCGCTTCTGCAGCAGCAGGAGGTCGAATTCTATCTCGGCCCGGAACTGCCAAACCTCAACGCCTTCCAGTTCGTGTCGATCCTGGACGATCCGCTGATGGCCTGCATCCCGGCCGAGACCTATGGCGGCGAAAAGAAGCTCAATCTGTTCGACCTTGCCCGTTTCCCGCTGATCCTGCTCAACCGCAAGACGGCGGTGCGCGGCCTTCTCGATCGGCTGACGGCGGCGGAGAGCATCGAGCTCAAGCCGCAATACGAAGTCGAAAGCGCGCAGACGGCGGTGGCGCTGGTGTCTTCGGGACTGGGCGTCTGCGTTGTGCCGGGCATCGCCATCTCACGCAACGACGAGCGCATGCGGGTCGTGCCGATCGACCATCGCGACGCCCACCGCTCCGTCGGCATCATCACCGCGCGGGGCTATGTGCACCACTCCTTTTCCGAGCAGCTTATGAACCTGATCCGCACCAATCTGCGGGAGCTGGCTCACTGAGCACGTCATCCAGCACCCACCCCTAATCGGTTTGGATCCAGACTGCCTTCGTCTCCAGATATTCGTGCAGATGCTCGACGCCGCCCTCGCGGCCATAGCCGGACATCTTCATGCCGCCGAACGGCACGGCCGGGTCGATGGCGTGGTACATGTTGACCCAGACCGAGCCCGCCTTGACGCGGCGCGCGAGCTTGTGCGCGGTGCCGAGATTGGTGGTGAAGATACCGGCCGCCAGCCCGTAAGGTGTCGCATTGGCGCGCGCGACCGCTTCGTCCAGGGTGTCGAAAGGCATGGCCGAGATGACCGGCCCGAAAATCTCTTCCCGCGCGATGGTCATCTTGTCCGACACCGCGCCGAAGACGGTGGGCGCGATGAAGTTGCCGCCGTTGTAGAGCTCGCCCGTCAGCCGTGAGCCGCCGGCGACCAGCCGGGCGCTCCACCTTGCCGGCCTGCCTTGCGTTGATCAGCGGTCCGATCTCGGTCTCCGCCTCGATGCCGTGGCCGATACGCAGCTTGCCCGCGAACTCGGCGACCCGACGCACGAACTCGTCATGGATCTCGCGCGCCACGAACAGGCGCGAGCCGGCAATGCAGATCTGGCCGGAGTGCACGAAAACCGCCATCGCGGCGACCGGCACGGCCTTGTCGATGTCGGCGTCGCGGCAGACGATGATCGGCGACTTGCCGCCGAGCTCCAGCGAAACGCGCTTGAGGTTGGTGACGCCGGCCCGGGCGATCGCCTGGCCGGTCAGCGTCGAGCCGGTGAAGACGATCTTGTTGACGTCCGGGTGCTCGGCGAGCCGCGCGCCGGCCTCGGCGCCGGTTCCGGTGACGATGTTGACCACGCCGTCGGGCACGCCGGCCTCCTGCATCAGCTTCGCGATCAGGAGCGGCGTCAGCGAGGCGTCTTCCGACGGCTTCAGCACGATGGTGCAACCGGTGGCCAGGGCCGGCGCGATCTTCCAGATCGAGGCGGCGGTCGGGGCATTCCAGGGGATGATCGCGCCGACGACGCCGACCGGCTCGCGCCGGGTGAAGGTGACGATCTCGCCGGGAATGGAATTGTCGATCGCCTCGCCATGCAGGGCGGTCGCCATGCCGCCATAGAAGCGCAGCATGCCGATGACCCGGCGCCGGTTGGCCAGCGTTCGCGTGATCGGCAGCCCCATGTCGAGTGTGTCGGAGACGCTGAGCTCTTCCCAATGCTTCTCGAACAGGTCCGCGATCCTGAGCAGCACGCATTGCCGCTCGTAGGGCGAGAATTTCGACCAAGGCCCCTCGAACGCGGCCCGCGCGGCGGCCACCGCCGCGTCGATATCCGCGGCTCCGCCGCGCGGCACCGTCGCCAACGTCTCCCCCGTCGCCGGGTTCAGCGCCTGCATCACCTGGCCGGACTGTGCCGCGACCCACTTGCCGCCGATGAACATCGGCCGGAATTCGCCATGGTAGAGCGCGGTGGCCTTCGCCCTCGGGTCGAAGTTCAGCGTCATCGTCTCCTCCTCACGAATTGCGACGCGACTATTACTCCCGCCGGGGGCGACCTCAAACAAGGAAAGCTAAAAGGGCGTTCAGATAATCGGACTGTGCAACGCGCGCGTCTTCCCCGATGGTTCCGGCAACGGAGGAACAGATATGAGACTTGCTGGCAAGGTCGCCATCGTTACCGGTGGCGGGTCGGGATTTGGCGAAGGCATCGTCAAGAAGTTCGTCGAGGAAGGCGCGTCGGTGGTGCTGATGGATCGCGACGAGGCGGCGGCTTCGCGCGTCGCTGGCGAAGCCGGCCACAAGGTGCGCCCGATCACGGGCGACGTCTCGACGCTGGAGAGCTTCGCGGCTGCCGCCGACCTGGCGCGCTCCGCCTTCGGCGGGCTCGACATACTGGTCAACAATGCCGGCGTCGCGCAGCCGCCGCTGCCGCTGGAAACGATGGACGAAGGCCTGTTCGACCGCATCGCCAACGTGAACATGCGCTCGATCTACAACGGCGCCCGGGCCGTGGTGCCGCATTTCAAATCCATCAAGTCCGGCGCGATCCTCAACGTCGCTTCCACGGGCGGCGTCTCGCCGCGCCCGAACCTCACCTGGTACAACGCATCCAAGGGCTGGGCGATCGCCGCCACCCGCGCCATGGCCGTTGAACTCGCGCCGTTCGGCATCCGCGTCAACGCGATCAACCCGGTTGCCGGCGACACGCCGCTTCTGTCCACCTTCATCGGCTCCGGAGAGGAAAACCGCGCCCGTGTTGTCGCCACCATTCCGATCGGCCGGCTGTCGACGCCGCAGGACATGGGCAACGCCGCCGCGTTCCTGTGCTCCGACGAAGCCAGCATGATCACCGGCGTCGACCTGAACGTCGACGGCGGCAAATGCATCTGACTGTTTGCGGTTCCTGAAGGATTGGCGATGAAGGATGTCTACCAGATCGCGGTCGTGCATGGCGACGGCATCGGCCCCGAGGTGTGCGCCGCGGCGGTCGAGGTGGTGAAGGCGGCATTCGGGTCGGGCTGCCCGTTGCGGTTCACCGAATACCCGGCCGGGGCGGAGCACTTCCTCAAGACCGGGCAGAGCTTCCCCGATCCGACTTTCAAGGCCTGCCGCGCGGCGGATGCGATCCTGCACGGCGCCGGCGGGTTGCCGGGCGTGGTCTATCCGGACGGCACCGAAGCAGGTCTCGATTTCACGCTGAGGCTCCGTTTCGAGCTCGACCTTTACGCCAACATCCGGCCGATCAGGCTCTTCGAAGGCGTGACGAGCCCGCTCGCTGGGGTGAAGGCCGGCGACATCGACTACATCATCCTGCGTGAGAACAGCGAAGGGCTTTACGCGGCGCGTGGGGCAGGGGCGCTGCTGCGCGGCGAGGTGGCGGTCGACACGCTCGTGCAGACGCGCGCCGGGATCGAGCGCATCGTGCGCAAGGCCTTCGAGCTGGCGCGCCAGTCGAACGGCGCGCCCCGCGACGGCGTGCGACGGGTGACCTGCTGCGACAAGGCCAACGTGCTGCGCTGCTACGCCTTTTTCCGCTACGTCTTTGACGAGGTGGCGAAGGATTATCCCGATATCGCGACCGAACATGCGCTGGTCGACGCCATGGCCATGCACCTCGTGCTGAAGCCCGGCCATTTCAACGTCATCGTCAGCGAGAACATGTTCGGCGACATTCTCTCGGACCTGGCGGCGGCGACGGTCGGCGGCATGGGCATGGCGCCCTCGGCCGAGGTCGGCGACGCGAAGGGCTTCTTCCAGGCGGCGCACGGATCCGCGCCGGACATTGCCGGCAAGGGGATCGCCAATCCCTATGGGACGATCCTGTCGGCGGCGGCCATGCTCGACTGGCTCGGCCGCGGCCATGATGACGAAAGGCTGCGCCGCGCTGCCGAACAGATCCGCCGCGTGACGGAAGCGTGCCTGGCGAACGGGCTGCTCAGCGCCGATTTGAAGGGGCGGTCGTCGACCGCCGAGATCACCGGGAACGTCTGCGACCGGCTCGCGGCCTGAGGCGATGAGGCGGGTCGATCGCCTCGTATCGGTGGAGGATTTCCGCCAGCTGGCTCGCCGCCGGCTGCCGAAATCGATCTTCGAGTTCGTTGATGGCGGGGCGGGCCAGGAGCTGACCTTGCGCGACAACCGCGCCGGCTTCGAGCGTATCCGGCTGCTGCCCCGTGTCCTGACGGATGTGTCCCAGCCGGACCTGACCACCTCGATGTGGTCCCGGACCTATCCGACGCCCCTGGTGATCAGCCCGATGGGGTCCTGCGCGCTCGTGCGGCCCGGCGCCGATATTGCCATTGCCAGGGCGGCGGCGGCGCGCGGCATACCCTACACGCTGTCGACCATGGCGACGACCGGCATCGAGCGGATGGCAAGGGCTGTCCAGGGACCGCTCTGGTTCCAGCTCTATGTGCTGAAGGATTTCGATTTCAATCGCCGGCTGGTGCGTCAGGCGCGGGAGTTCGGCTATTCGGCGCTCGTCGTCACCGTCGACCTCCAGGCGGGCGGCAAGCGCGAGAAGGATCTCAGGAACGGGATTTCGATCCCTCTGCGGCCTTCCCCACGGCACGTCATCGAGGGGATTGCGCATCCGGGATGGTCGTTGCGCCTGCTTCGTGGCGGTTTCCCGCAATTCGAGAATGTCCGCGGTTACCTCGGCGATACCAGCGCGGGGCTGACGATCGCCGCGCGCGTCGGCCGCAATCTCCATGCGGGTTTCGATTGGGATGACTTTCGCACGATCCGCGACTGGTGGAAGGGCCCGCTGATCGTCAAGGGCGTCCTGCATCCGGATGATGCGACGCGATTGGTCGGGGCGGGCGCGGACGGGATCTGGGTGTCCAATCATGGCGGCCGGCAGCTCGACGGCGCGATATCGAGCATAGATGCCGTCGGGCCCATACGTGAGGCTGTTGGCGGCCGGGCTCCGATCCTGATCGATTCCGGCGTCCGCACGGGCATGGATGTCATCAAGGCAAAGGCCCGTGGAGCGACCGCCTCGGCGATCGGCCGAGCGGCGCTGTTCGGCGCGGTGGCGGGACAGGCCGGCGTCGAGCGCGTGCTGGATATCCTGCTGGAAGAGATCGCAACCGGCCTCAAGCTTTGCGGGGTGCCCGGTTTCCAGCAAGTCGGCCCGGCCTTGATCGCTCCGGCGGTCTGATCGAACGCAAGCTTCATCGTGTTGCCCATCTTCGTTTGCCGAGGCGGCGGGTTGCGCCGATCATGCCCGGCGGTTATGCCGGGTCAGGATTTCCCGACGAGAGGCAGAGCTGATGAAGGTCGTTTCCACCTCCAAATCACATGGCGGCGTCCAGGGTGTTTACTCGCACACCTCCGACGTTTGCGCCTGCGACATGACTTTCGCCGTCTTCGTGCCGCCCCAGGCCAAGGATGGGCCGCTCCCGGTCCTTTGGTACCTGTCGGGCCTTACCTGCACGCATGCCAACGTGATGGACAAGGGCGAATACCGGCGGCTGGCATCCGAGCTCGGGCTCGTCATCGTGTGCCCCGACACCAGTCCGCGTGGGCCTGACGTTCCAGACGAGAAGGACAATTGGCAGTTCGGCTGCGGCGCCGGCTTCTACCTTGATGCGACGCAAGAGCCCTATGCGAAGAACTATCGCATGTATTCCTACATCACCGAGGAATTGCCGGCGCTCGTCGCCGCAAATTTTCCGGTCGACATGTCACGCCAGGCGATCTTTGGCCATTCGATGGGCGGGCACGGCGCGCTGACGATCGCGCTGAAAAACCCCGAGCGGTTCAAGAGTTGCTCGGCTTTCGCGCCGATAGTACAACCCTCGACGGCCGGCTGGTCGCGGCCGGCTTTCGAGAAATATCTCGGATCGGACGAAAAGAGCTGGCGCGCTTATGACGCGACCCTTCTGATCGAGGATGGGAAGCGCTTCCCGGAATTGCTCGTCGACCAGGGCTTGGCCGACGGCTTCCTGCAGGACGGACTTCGGCCATGGCTGCTCGAAGAGGCATGCAAGAAGGCCGGCATCGATCTCGCCCTGAGGATGCAGGAAGGCTACGACCATTCCTACAATTTCATCTCGACCTTCATGGACGATCATCTGAAGTGGCATGCCCGGCGCCTTGCGTGAAGTTGTCCGTCAAGGAGCGCGCGCCCGTGGTCCTGCCGGGAGCTCACCCGCTACGCTGGGCGAGTTCCGTGGGAACCGGGCGGCACTCGTCGCCCGTGGAACTCACCGAGAGATGGGGCGGCCCGGACGGCTGGTCGCGCCGCGGCAAGGTCGGCGGCTGACGCGCCTCGACCAATTGGGCCGGAACGATCTCGCGGCTGACGCATTTTGCTTCGCGTCAACAGCTGAGGGACCCGATGCGCATTGCCCATGTCGCGCCGCTTTACGAATCGGTGCCGCCGAAACTCTATGGCGGTACGGAGAGGATCGTCTTCCACATCACCGAAGCGCTGGTCGAGCTCGGCCACGATGTGACGTTGTTCGCGAGTGGCGACAGCGAGACATCGGCCCGGCTGGTGCCCGGGCGTGACCAGGCGATACGCCTCGACCCCCGGCCGAAGAAATCGGAGATCGCCGCGCATCTGGCGATGCTTGCCGACGTGCGTGAGCGCACCGGGGAATTCGACGTCATCCATTTCCATCTCAGCCACTTCCTGCATTTTCCGTTCTTCGAGCCGATCGCGGGACGCACGGTGACGACGCCGCATGGCCGGCTCGATTATGTCGATCTGGCGCCGGCCTACAGACGCTTTCCGCGTTTCCCGATGATCTCGATCTCGCACAGCCAGAAGCGCGGCCTGCCGGACGCGAATTGGCTCGCCACGATCCATCACGGATTGCCGCTCGATGCCTACAAGCCGACCTACCAGCAAAGGACACAAGAGCCGTATCTCGCCTTTCTCGGGCGTCTGTCGCGCGACAAGCGGCCGGACCGAGCCATCGAGATCGCGCGACGGTCCGGGTTGAAGCTGAAGCTGGCGGCCAAGATCGGTGACGACGACCGCGCCTATTTCCGCGACAACGTCGAGGCGCTGATCGATGGCGACCGCATCGACTATGTCGGCGAGATCATGGAAGACGAGAAAGCCGAATTCCTGGGCAACGCGGCAGCTCTCCTGTTCCCCATTGATTGGCCGGAGCCGTTCGGCCTTGTCGCGATCGAGGCAATGGCCTGTGGCACGCCTGTGATTGCCTGGAACAACGGCGCCCTGCCGGAAATCATCGACAATGGCGTCACCGGCTTCGTCGTCGACAGTGTGGACGATGCGGTCGCCTCGGTGCCCGCGCTTCTCGATCTCGACCGACGGCAGGTGAGGGCGGTCTTCGAGAAAAGGTTCTCGGCGGCAAGAATGGCGCGCGACTATCTTGCCGCCTATGTCCGCCTGACAGGCATACCGGAGGCAAAAGCCTCTTGACCTTGGCTGCCTTGGGCGGGGCAAACGAAGAGGTGACGAATGACGGAGCTCGACGAGCGCAAGCTCGATCCTGCGGTGGCCCTCTCCGCACTCGATGAAACGGCGCCACGGGAACCACACAGGCTCTTCGCGCTCAAGCAGGGCGATTGCTTCGCCGTCGCCGACGCCTATGGCGACATCAGGGGCTCGGGCGACGGCTTTTTCCGCGACGATACGCGCGTGCTGTCTGAATTCCGGTTGACCATTGGCGGCAGGCAGACGTCGCTGCTCGGCGCCTCGCTCAGCCAGGACAATGTGCTGTTCAAGTCCAATCTCACCAACCTGCCGATCCAAAGCGCAGCCGGTCGGGATATCCCACAGGGCGCAATCCATATCGAAAGGGTCAGGCTGATCTGGGAGGACAGGCTGTTCGAGCGGATCGCGCTTTCAAACTACAGCCGTGAACATTCGACGATAACCGCCTCGTTGCAATTCGCCGCCGACTTTCGCGACATGTTCGAGGTGCGCGGCTCGACGCGGGTGAAGCGCGGCACGACGCATGTCGCCAAGACCGACAAGACCTCGGTGCTGCTCGGCTATGATGGCCTGGACGGTCTGCACAGGCTTTCCGCGATCTCCTTTTCGCAGGTGCCCGATCAGTTGAGCGACAGTCGCGCCGATTTCCTGATCGCGCTGACCAAACGCAGTCAAAAAGTCCTCTACGTCGAAGTCGGCCCGGACGTCGCCGATTTGCCCGATCGCGACCGCTTCCGCGCGGCGGCGGCGCGGGCCCGCTTCGGCATGCGCGCCAAGCGCAGGCATGGCGCCACGGTGCACAGTTCGGGCCGCGTCTTCAACGATTGGGTCGAGCGCGCCCGCGCCGATGTGGCGCTGCTTACCACCGAGCTTTCGACCGGGCCTTACCCCTATGCGGGAATCCCATGGTTTTCCACGGCGTTCGGCCGGGACGGCGTGATCTCGAGCCTGCAGATGCTTTGGCTCAATCCCGGGCTGGCGCGTGGCGTGCTGGCTTTTCTTGCCGAGCACCAGGCGACCGAAACCTCGCCCTTTTCGGACTCTCAGCCCGGCAAGATCATGCATGAGACGCGCAAGGGGGAGATGGCGGTGCTTCGCGAACTCCCCTTCGGCCGCTATTATGGCGGCGTCGACACCACACCGCTCTATATTCACCTGGCCTCGGCCTATGCCGATCGCACCGGCGACATGGCCTTCATCGACAAATTATGGCCGTCGCTCAAGGCCGCAGCCGAATGGACGGAAGGGGCGAGCCGCGCTACCGGCTTCGTCACCTACCAGCGCGCCGCCGAATCCGGTCTCGCCAACCAGGGCTGGAAGGACAGTTTCGATTCGGTGTTCCATGCCGACGGCCGCATTCCAAAAGGGCCGATCGCACTGGTCGAAGTGCAGGGCTATGTCTTTGCGGCCTTCCGTGGCTTGGCGGCTCTTGCGCGCCGGCGCGGCGAATTCGCGGACGCCGAGCACTGGGAAAACCGCGCCGAGGAAATGCGGGTCGCCGTGGAACGCGATTTCTGGCTCGATGACATGAATTTCTACGCCCTGGCCATCGATGGCGAGGGCGAGCCCTGCAAGGTGCGAACAACAAATGCCGGGCACCTGCTCTTCGTCGGGCTGCCGCAGTCCGAGCGCGCCAGGCTGGTCGCCGAGCAATTGCTGTCGGCCTCCTTCCATTCCGGCTGGGGCCTGAGGACGCTTGCCGACGATGCGGTGTTCTTCAACCCGATGTCCTACCACAACGGCTCGATCTGGCCGCATGACACAGCACTTTGCGGCGTCGGCCTTGCCCGCTACGGCGAGCGCGACAGCGTGGTGCGGCTGATGAGCGGCACGTTCGAGTCGGCCGTGCATTTCAACATGCGGTTGCCTGAACTGTTTTGCGGCTTTACGCGCGCGCCCGGCGAAGCGCCGATCGCCTATCCGGTCGCCTGCCTGCCGCAGGCCTGGTCGGCGGGATCCACCTTCATGCTGATGCAGGCGTGCCTGGGCCTGGAGATCGATGGCTGGGAAGGTCAATTGCATGTCACGCGGCCGAGGCTGCCGATCGGCATAGACACGCTGACGCTCCGGCATCTCTCCGTCGGCGATAAGGCGGTAGACCTCACCTTCCAACGCGTTGGCGACCGCGTCGTGGCTTTCCTGTCCGACCGATATGAGGGGCAGGTGCCTCTCATCGTGCGAACCTAGAGAAAAGCCGCGCAAGGGCGCGTTCGCAAATCCGAAAAATGTCGGAACCGATAGCCGATCTACGCGTTTGCAAACTTGAACCGATTTCCCTGTCCGCAGCCGGAAATAACGAAAAACAATAAAGGCGAACAGCCGGAGGCAACCTGGCATTCAATGACACAGTTTGGCGTCGACCTGTTGTGGGTGCCTATCCTGGCAAGTCTCGGACTTTCCGCTCTGGCGATCTTCATCTCAATGTCCCGGCACCGGCGCCAATATTCGCGCGCCGCGGCATCGCCGGGTGAAGACGTCGCGTCCGAGGCCGCACGGAAGGCTCTGCGCGAATTTGAGAAGAACGGCCAGCCGGTCGATGCGGCCCTCGTGACATGGTCGCCGCAAACCTTGCGCAAGATCCTTGCGGAGGATCTGCCGGACGCTCAGGTGATCGTCGTCTCCAACCGCGAGCCTTATATCCACAACGAGACCAAGGACGGCGAGATTGAATTGGTGGTGCCGGCGAGCGGGTTGGTTTCCGCTCTGGAGCCGATCACGCGCGCCTGCGCCGGCACGTGGATCGCCTATGGCGGCGGCAGTGCCGACCGCAGGACGGTCGACAGCGACGACCGGCTGCAGGTCCCGCCGGCGAGGCCTTCCTACACGCTGCGCCGCGTCTGGCTGAGCGAGGAGGAATATCAGGGTTACTATCTCGGTTTCGCCAATGAAGGCCTTTGGCCGCTCTGCCATATCGCGTTCACGCGGCCGATCTTCCGATCCGCCGACTGGGACGCCTACGAAGCGGTCAACCGCAAATTCGCCGAAACGGTAGTTGCCGAAGCGCGTAACGAGCGGCCGATCGTGCTGGTCCAGGATTATCATTTCGCGCTTTTGCCGCGCATGATCCGCGAGCATCTGCCCGAGGCGATCATCATCACTTTCTGGCACATACCATGGCCAAACTCTGAAGTGTTCAGCATATGCCCCTGGCGCGAGCGAATACTGGACGGCCTGCTCGGCAGTTCGATCATCGGCTTCCATACCCAGTTTCATGCCAACAACTTCATGGAGAGCGTCGACCGCTTCATGGAGAGCCGCATCGAGCGTGCCGATGCGGCCATTTCCTACGGTGGACAAGTGACATTGGTCCATGCCTATCCGATCTCGATCGAATGGCCCGACGAGCTTCTCGGCGGCCTGCCCAGCGTCGAGGAATGCCGCGTTCGCATCCGCAGCCGGTTCGGCATTCCCGCCGACGCCAAATTGTGCGTCGGCGTCGAGCGCCTCGACTACATCAAGGGCATTCTCGATCGCTTCCATGCACTGGAGGAACTCTTCGACCGGGCTCCGGACATGATCGGCAAAGTGGTGTTTCTGCAGATCGCCGCGCCCAGCCGCGGCACGCTGCCAGCCTACAAACAACTTCACGATGAATGCCTGCGCCTGGCGGATGACCTCAACAGACGCTATGGCTGCGAGGGTTACAGTCCTGTCGTGATGGTGGCGGAGCATCACAAACAGGCTGATGTGTATGAGCTTTATCGCGCGGCCGACATCTGCCTTGTAACCAGCCTACATGACGGCATGAACCTCGTCGCCAAGGAGTTCGTGGCATCGCGCGACGACGAGCAGGGGGTGCTGCTTCTCAGCACTTTCGCCGGCGCCTCGCGCGAATTGCTGGAGGCGCTGATAGTCAATCCCTACGACGCGGCGATGATGAGCGAGGCGATGCTGCAAGCGTTGGCCATGGAGCCGGGCGAGCAGCGTGAGCGCATGCGGCGCATGCGCGAGATCGTGCGCGACAACAATGTCTACCGCTGGGCCGGCAGCATGCTGCTCGACGCGGCTCGGCTCAGGAAACGAGGTGATCTCGACCGCGTCACCGCTTCATACGACCGCGCGATCGACCCAGCCGGCGACAATGTCGTTTCCATGTTCGAACGCAAACAGGCAGTTGGACTCCGATGAACGTTCAGGCAGATATCGCCCCCTCGCTTCCCGAAGGCCGGTGGGCGCTTTTCCTCGATATCGATGGGACCTTGCTAGAGCACGCGGCGCATCCCGATGCCGTTTCAGTGAGCCAGGAATTGCGGAAATTGCTGGAGACGATCGAGCGGCGGCTCGACGGAGCGCTCGCCTTCATCACCGGCCGTTCGATCCCAGCCGTCGACCATCTGTTCGACCCGTTGAAACTGCGTATCGCCGGCCTCTATGGACTGGAGCACCGGCTTCTACCAGGTGGAGAGATCAAGGCCGCCGACGAGCCGGCGGACATGGCGGTGCTCGCCGATGAGATCGAGTTGGAGTTGGCAAGCAGGGCCGTTTATGTCGAACGCAAAGGTCCAGTGCTCGCTATCCATACGAGGGCCGCGCCGCATCTCCTGGCGCGCGCGACGGAGTTGGTGGAGGCGGCGCTTCAGCGCCTGCCGAAGGGCTACCGGGTGATCGCCGGCAATGCCGGCGTCGAACTGATGCCGCTCGAAGCCGCCAAGGGCGCCGCGATCCGGAGGTTCATGCGCATCGATCCCTTTTCCGGCAGGCGCCCGGTATTCCTCGGGGACGACACATCCGACGAGAACGGTTTCGATACGGTCAATGCCCTTGGCGGCATTTCGATCCGGGTGAAGCCGCAAGGCGACACGTCGGCGCGCTTCGCCATTGAGGATGTCGCCGGGGCGCTCAACTGGCTGGCGGCGAATTTCGGTGATGGGCTTATCCAGCAAATCCGCAGCAATCTTGTCGCCTAGACGCGGACTAACTTTTTCTGACGATGCAACAACTATTGCTGCTGCAGGCCCGTGATCATGGCGATGATCTCGTTCTTGTCGGTCTTCTTCGTCTCGCGCACGCCGATCTGCTTGCCGCGCCTCAAGACACAGATGCGGTCCGACAGCTTGAACACCTGATCGAGGCTGTGGCTGATGATCAGGATGCCTACATTGCGCTGCTTGAGGGACTGAACGATCGCCTCCACCCTGGCGGTCTCGGCAACGCCGAGAGCGGCTGTCGGCTCGTCGAGCAGGATCAGCTTGCTCGCCCAATGCGTCGCCCTGGCGATCGCGACGCCCTGGCGCTGGCCGCCGGAGAGGTCGCGGATGGTGGCGTGCGCGGAGGGGATGCGCACGTCCAGTTCCTTCACCAGCTTTTCCGTCTCGTCGATCATGCGGCGGCGGTCGAGCAGGCCGAAGCGGTTCAGCGGTTCGCGGCCGAGGAACATGTTCATGTAGACGGTCTGCTGGTCGGCTAAAGCGAGATCCTGATAGACCACCTCGATGCCGTGCGCGCGCCCCATTGTGGCGTTGGACATCGTCACCGGCTTGCCCTCGATCGTGATCGTGCCGGAAGACGGCGGATGCACGCCGGAGATGATCTTGACCAGCGTCGACTTGCCGGCACCGTTGTCGCCGACAAGCGCGACGATCTCGCCAGGAAAGACCTCGAGCGAGAAGTTCTCGATCGCGGTGAGGCCACCGAAATTCTTGCGAATGTCCTGAAGCTGCAGGATGGGCGCGCTCATCGTCATCTCTTTCGTTGGAGCATGATCTTGTCCGAAAACCGGTTCCCACTTGTCGGAATCATGCTCTAGACAGGCCAGGCATAGGGTTCACCAAAGCCATTCTCGATGGTTTCGACCTTCGGACTGCCCTTCGAGATGCCCGACACGCCAACGACATAGGCGCGGGTGACGAAGGCCTGGCCGCGGAAGCCGAAGACGGCGCTGTCGCCGGGCTTCGGAGCCCGCGCGCCGGAGGCGTCGATCATGGCGTAGTAGTCGATCGCCGAGGGCGGCGGCACTTCGACGCTCCTGAGCGCGGAAGCCTTGGCGGTGGGCTCGGCCGAGACGATCGCCTTGACGTCGTAGTCCGGGAAGATCGGATCGATATAGAAGCCACCGCCGAAACAGTAGGCCTTGCCGCCCGAAAGATGCGACACCTCGGTGAGATAGAGCACTGCAGGCAGTTCCGGCAGGTCCTCCATGACATGCAGCGCCGTGGTGCCGTGCAGGCCGTTGCCGGGTTCGCATTGCGTTGCGCCGGCCTCCGCCAGCGCAGCCAGCATGACGCTCGACGTCGTGCCCGGCGCATTGATCTCGATGTCCTTGCGGCCTGCCTTGGCGAGCGCCTCGGCGGCCTTGCTCAGTGTCGCCAGATTGGGCGTCGGCAGCACTTTTCGCGAGGCATGGTCGAAGAGCAGGGCGGGGAAAGTGGTGATGCCGGCAAAGCGGGCGCCTGGAACGGCATCGAGCCGGTCGGCGACAGCGACAACCTCGCCGGCGTCGAAGCCACCTTCATGGCCGCGGTAGAAAATGTCCCCCTCTGCCGCGATGCGGGCGAGCAGGTTCTGGGCATAGCCGGCCGCCTTGGCGCCCCTGCCTGCTTCCTCGGCCTTGGCGTCGTTGAAGACGGTCCAATAGTCCGGCTGGAACGTCCTTGCCGCAGCATTGGCTTCGAATTTCGCGATCTGCTGCAGATGGCCAAGATGGCCGAGCTTCATGCCGGCCTTATGCGTGGCGCGCGCGCCGGCCATGTCGACCGCAACCGCGCGTTCGATGCCGCCACGCATCACCGCCTTGCAGAATGAGCTCGAGCGGCCGACCTGCTTGGTCATGGCGAAGATATTCAGGCCGAGCCGGTCGGCTTCGTCCTTGAGAACCTTGGCGTTGCGCTCGACCGCATCGAGATCGAGCACATAGGCGTTGGCCGGCAGCTTGCCCTGTTGATGAAGGCCGATCGCCGCTTCGACGAAGGCGGGGTTGCGGCGGCGCAGAACGTCGAGAAACATGGAAAAGGTTCCTTCAGCGGGATTTGTCGCGCAGCGACACGGCGACGGCGGTCAGGATGATCAGGCCGCGCACGATCATCTGGTCGGAGACCGAAAGCCCCATCAGGATCAGGCCGTTGTTCAGCATGCCCATCATCAGCGAGCCGACGAGCGCGCCGATAATCGAGCCCTTGCCGCCATTGAGCAGCGTGCCGCCGACGATGACGGCGGCGATGACCGTCATCAGGTCGGTTTCGCCTAGCGTGTATTTCGCCGCCTGCAGGCGTCCGGCGTAAAGCAGTCCGGCAAGGCCGGCGAGGCCGCCGCTGATGGTGAGCACGGCGAGCCTGATCCCAGGCACGCTGATGCCAGATACGCTCGCCGCGCGCGCATTGTCGCCGGTCGCCAGCACATGCGCGCCGAAACGGGTCTCGCGGTAGACGAGGTGGCCGACGGCAATGGCGATGACCGTCCACCAGATGAGCGACGGCACTCCGAGCAGCGAACCCGAGCCGAAGAAACCGGTGAAGGTCTCATTGGTGACCGAGATCGAGCGCAGATCGGTCATCGAGCGCGAGACGCCCGCGAACAGGCCCATCGTCGCCAGGGTCACCAGGAAGGACGGCAGCCTGACATAGGCGACCAGCGCGCCGTTGATAAGGCCGATCAGGATGCCGGCGCCCAGGCCGACGACGATGCCGGCCGCCATCCCATAGGAGGCGATGGTGACGGCGGCGGCGAGCGCCGCGACCGCCACGATCGAGCCGATCGAAAGGTCGATCTCGCCGGCCGACATGACGAAGACGAGGCCTATCGCCATGATCGTCACCGGCGCCGTTTGCAGCACGATATTGGAGAGGTTGCGGACGGTGAGGAAGCCGCTGTCCCTCAGCATGAAGGCGAAGAACAGGAAGATCGCCACGAAGCCGAGATAGACGACATATTGCTGCAGATTGAAGCGGCTTGCGAAGCTGCCTACCTCGGTACCGGTATTGGCGCTGGTCATGTTCGATCTCCGACGGTGAGTGCTTCGCAGCCTGCCACGGCGGTTACTTCATGGCGTCCGCGATGGTCGCGGGCACATCCTTGTTGAGCGACTTCTTCCAGCCGTCCTTCACCGTCTCCTTGGTAACGGCGATGGAATCCACCGCGTAGAAAGGCTCGGCCTTCAGGCCCACCAGCGAACCCGCCGAGGCACGCGCCAGCGTCACGCCGATCGAGTAGGCCTCGTCGGCGACAAGAGCCGCGATGTTGCCGCCCTTGACCATGTCGAGCGCGGCCGGTTCGTTGAGGTCGAGCGTGACGATCTTGGTGTGCGTGTTGCCGGCGGCGCGCAGCGCCGAGAGCACGCTGAGAGCCGGCTCGGCCCAGGTGACATAGATGCCGTCGAGATCCGGATGCTGGGTGATCATCGCCTGCGCGATGTCCTCTGAGCGCGCCGGATCGGCCATGCCGGCCTCGGCCGCGATCTTCATGTCGGGATAATCCTGCTCGATGGTCTTCTTGAAGGCGCCGTCGCGCTGGTTGGTGACGTAGAAATCGGCATCATGGAAGATGTAGCCGACCTTGCCCTTCTTGCCGAGCGCCTCGGCCATGGCGATGCCGGCCTTGTTGCCCATCTGGAAGAGATCGTCCGAAACGATGGTGACGTAGTCGGTACCCTGCTTGTAGCCTGCCGGGCAATTGTCGACGAAGCCGAGCCTGACACCGGCCTGGCGCGCCGGATCGTAGACTGAGGCCGCGGTCGCCGGATCGACCGGCAGCGACAGGATGATCGACGGCTTCTTGGCCATCACGGTCTCGACGTCGGCCTTCTGGCGCGCGGCGTCGAAGCCGGCGTCGGTCTGCGCCACCACCTCGATACCGAGACGCTCGAACTCGTCGCGCGCGCCGGCGTTGACGGCGTTGGTGTACTCGCTCATCTCGTGCCAGACGAGGGCGGCGGTGAACTTGCCGTCCTTGATCTGCTGCTCCTGGGGCGCGGTCAGCGTCAGGGAAGCGGCCGGAACCGGCTTCTCGCCGTTCGGGCCGGTGGTGACGCCTTCGGCGGCGAAGGCATGGGCGGCGAGCAGGCTCGCCAATACGGTCACAATACTCAAAGCTTTACGCATGTCGGTTCCCCTTCTTTGTATAGACGAGAGCTCCGGCTCGGCTTGCCGCGCCGGAGCGTTGGCTTCACTTCGCCGCGTCGAGCACCGACTGCGGCGCGTCGCGGTTGAGCGAATCCTTCCAGCCCTGCGAGACATTGTCCTTGGTCACGGTCAGCGCCGGCGCGACGACGAAGGCGGGCGTCTGCTGGCCAAGCAGCGACTTCATGCCGGAGGCGGCCATGGCGCGGCCGAGCTCATAGGCCTTGTCGGCGACGAGCGCCGCGACATTGCCGCCCTTGACCATGTCGAGCGCAACCGGCTCCGCGAGATCGAGCGTCACGATCTTGGTGTGGGTGTTGCCGGCGCCGCGCAGCGCCGAAAGCACGCCGTCGGCGGGTTCGGCCCAGGTCACGTAGATGCCGTCGAGCTCGGGGTGCTGCAGCAGCATGGCATTGGCCAGCTCCTCGGCGCGGGCCGGGTCGGAGATGCCCTGTTCGGCGACGATCTTGATGTCGGGATAATCCTTCTCGATGGTCTTCTTGAAGGACTGGTCGCGCTGGTTGGTGACGTAGTAACTGGCGTCGTGGAAGATGTAGCCGACCTTGCCCTTGCCGCCGATGGCCTTGGCCATCGCATCGGCTGCCTGCTTGCCCATCTGGTAGAGATCGTCGGTGACGATCGAGGCATAATCGGTGCCTTGCTTATAATCCTTCGGCAGGTTGGACAGGAACACCAGCTTGACGCCGTCCCCGACTGCCTGGCGGAAGGCTTCGGCGGAGGTAACCGGATCCAGCGGCAACGCCAGGATGACGTTCGGCTTGGCCGCGAGCGCGGTCTCGATGTCGCTGCGCTGTCGGGCGGCGTCGAACTGCGCGTCGGTCTTGACCGCGATCGGGATGCCGGCGCGGGCGAATTCGTCGGTGGCGCCCGCGGTCACCGCGTTGGTGAAATCGGAAGAGGTGTGCCACAGAAGGGCCGCCTTGTAGCCCTTGTCCTTCAGCGCCGCGATGTCGGCATCGCTCAGCGTCAGGCTGGAACTGGGGGTGGCGGTTTCGCCCTGTGGGCCAACCGTCTGCGCGTGAGCAGCGCCGGCGGCGAGCATCAATCCGCCGGCCAGTGTGGCGGCAATCCATTTCTTCATCAGCATGTTCCAGTCTCCCATTTTCTGCTTCGTTGGTCGTTCAGTCGGCCATGCCGCAATAGCGGGCCATGAAGGCTGCGAAGCCGACGATGCCGGCGAGGTATTCCTCGACATCGACGTGCTCCTCGAAAGTGTGGCAGTTGCGGATATCGCCCGGCGCGCAATAGACGGCGGGAATGCCGAGCCGATTGACGAAGAACGGAGATTCCGACCAGAAGGGCGCCCCCTCGACCACGCCGCGTCCCGTCATTGCCCCCGCCATCGATTGCGACAGCATCGTGACTTCGGCGCGCGCCTCGTCGATCTCGGCGGCCGTGCCGCCCAGCCTGTGATCGCGAGCGGCCGGATAGGCGAACTCCACGGTGATCTCCGGATCGGTGATCGCGCCGCGCACCGCGGCCTCGATCTCGGCGGCGGCCGTGTCGAGGTCCTCGCCCGGCAGGAGCTTGCGGATCAGCGACAGCGTGCATCGCTCGGGCACCGCGATATAGCCGCCGCCGGAGAGGCCGGTGATCAGCAGGAAGCCGCGCCCGGTGAGCTTGTGCTCGGCGCGGGCAGCCACCTCGTCGGAGTGTTTCCACAGCGCCGTCATCGCGGAATGCGCGGCGCGAAGGGCGTCCTTGCCGAGCTCCGGCACGCCGAAATAGGCCGATTTGCCGGCAATCGTGATGTCGGTGATGAAGAAGCCGATCTGCGCGGCGTAGACGGCAAGCCGCGTCGGCTCGACATAGACGGTGAAGTCGGGCGCCGCGACCTCGCCGGCCTCGATGCGGCCGACGAAATGCTTGATGCCGGCGGAGACGCCGGTGCCGGGCTGGCCGCTTTCCTCGTCGCCGACGAAGGCGAAGGCGACGTCGCCCTTGAGGCGGATGCCGGCCTTGTCGAGCAGCGAGAGGGCCGCGAGCGAGGCGGTGATGCCGGCCTTCAGATCGCCCGAACCGCGGCCCCAGACCGCCCCATCGATGATGGGCGCGCCGAACGGATCCTCGCGCTCGGTGCCTGCCCAATGCTCGCGCCAGCCATCGACATGGACGGTGTCGGTATGGCCGATGAACAGCAGGCGCCTGCCGTTGCCGGCACCCTTGCGCTCGCCCCAGATGTTCGGCCTGCCGGGCAGGAAATCCGCCCGGTTCAAGCCGCTCAGTCCCAGCTCGCGCATCTTCGCTTCGAGGAAGTCGACGAAATTCGCTTCGTTGCCGGTGATGCTTTCGCGGCCGATCGCGCCCCTGAATAGCGCCAGCGCCTGGTCGGGACCGAGAGCGGCTCGCAGTCGGGTTGTGATGTCGCTGGTCACAGCACGACCTCCTTCAAGGCAGCGGCCTGGGCGGTGGGGAGCGAAATGCGGCCGTCCGGCGCGTCGACGCCGAAGAGCGTGTTGTGCAACTGGCCGAGACCGATGGCGGCCGCGCCGATCAGTGCCGCCCGCGCTCCCAACTCGCCGGCCTCGACGGTGACGGGGTAGGGGAAGCACAGTGGCATCAGGTCCTTGACGCGCGAGAGGATCTCCGGCCTGAGGCCGATCGAACCACCAAGAATGACCTTTTCCGGATTGGCGACGGCGGCGATCGCCGCAATGCCCTGCGCCAGATAACGCGCCGTCTCGTCGAGCACGGTGAGCGCTGCCTTGTCGCCGGCTGCCGCATTCTCGAAGATTGCGGGAACCGCGACCTGGGTGCCGGTCAGGGATCTGTAGCGCTCGGTCATGGCGTGCGTCGCCACCGCCCGTTCGAAAGCGCCAGTGCGCAGCGATTCCGCGGCGAACGGATCGGCGCCGATCGGCATGAAACCGATTTCGCCCGCCGCATGAGTGGCGCCGCGCACCAGATGGCCGCCCAGCATCAGGCCGCTGCCGACGCCAGTGCCAAGCGCGATATAGGCGAGATTGTCGATGCCCTGGCCCTGGCCCAGCCAGTTCTCGCCCAACACGGCGAGATTGACGTCGTTCTCGATCATCACGGCGACGCCCAGCGCTCTCTCCAGGGCGTCGAGGACATTCATGGTGTCGAAGCCCGCGATGTTGGGCGCCAGCAGGATGCGGCCCGTCGCCGGATCGGGAGCGCCCGGCGCGCCGACAACGGCGAGACGTATCTTCTTACGCGGAATGCGCTGCCTGGCGGCGGCCTGGAAGGCAAGCGCCGCGATCTGGTCGATGACGAACTGGCCGCCGCGTGGGTCGGTCGGCGTCGCCGCTTCGGCGAAGATCTGGCAGGCGAGGTCGGTCAGCGCCACCCGCACCTTGGTGCCGCCGAGATCGACGGCGATGATGTAGGCGGCGTCGTGGACGAGCTCATAGGTGACGGCGGTGCGCCCGACATGGCCGCTGGTGCGCCCGGTCTCCTGGACCCAGCCCTCCTGCTCGAGCCCGCGCACGATTTCCGAGATCGTCTGCTTCGACAGACCGGTGAGCTTCGAGATCGAAGCCCGCGATATCGGCCCGCCCTGGACGATCGCCTCCATGACGGAGCGCTGCGAGAACTGGCGGGAAATGCGCGGCAGATCGCTCACATCGAGCCTCGTATTAATTCGTTCTGTCACCGAACTTATTGGTCGAAGTGCCGGCTGTCAACGGTGTTGTCTTAGCGATCTTGCGGGGAGGTCGCCGCCGATGACGGTTTGCGTAATGAGGCGTAAGCCGGAAGCGGCGAGGGCCGCCGCCGGGCGGCCTTGTGCGGCAGGCTGTCAAATTGCGCGGGGCGCGCTTCGGCGCGGCGCGCCGTAGGCAGGTTGTGCTAGCTCAGTTCCTGTCGACCGGCTTGGAGCGCATGCGCGACACCGTCTCGCGCTCGGCGCGCTTGGAACGCATTGGCGGCAGGCCGCGGTCGATGAGGTCCATGTCCTCCAGCACCATGTCGCCCATGCGCTTGAAGGCGATGTCGAGCGCGCCGGCGCGGTGGGCCGAGCGCAGAAAGCCGGGGAGGGCGCGGACGGGATGGTCCTTGGCGAGCGGCTCTTCGGGAAAGACATCGCTCGCGGCAACGATGTGGCCGCTTTTCACCGCCGCCATCAGTGCCGCGAAATCGACGACGCCGGCGCGGCTGAGCAGGATGAAAGCCGCGCCCTCGCGCATCTTGGCGAATGAGCCCGCGCCGAGAAAACCCTGGTTCTCGCTGGTGACGGAAGCGACGACGAAGACGAAGTCGCTTTGCGACAACACTTCGTCCAGCGAGGCCGGCTCGACACCGTTGTCGATCAGGATCGATGGCGGCAGCCACGGATCGTAAACCTTGGTGCGGGTGCGAAAGCCGGTCAGCAGGCGGTTGAGCGCGCGGCCGAGATCGCCGAAGCCGATGATGCCGACGTCGGCGCCGGAGAGCAGCCGCGCCGTCTGATTGCCGTCGCCGCCCCACAATTCCTTGCCTTGCCGAAAGGCGAGATCGGCATCGACGATGTCGCGCGCCAGATTCAGCGCCATGGCAAGCCCGAGCTCCGCGACCGGTTCGGCAAAGACCAGGCCGGTGGTGACGACATGGATGCCGCGCTGAAACAGCGTCTCATAGGGCATGTTGTTGAGGAGGTTGGTCTCGACGTTGAAGATGCAGCGCAGCGCCTTCAGCTTCTCCAGCGTTTCGGCTGAAATCGGCGGCTGGCCGATGATGTAGCGCGCCTCGGCCAGCGTTTCCGCGGGCAGGGCGGCAACGCCTTCGGGCGTGGTCTCGACGATGCGATAGTGCTTGCTGCGCGGCTCGGGCGCGCTGATGACCAGCGGCAGGGCTTTGTCGGACATTTTTCCTCCCGGACGCGATTGGATCGCGTCAATCACATCTTTCAGTCTTACTCCCGATGAAACGATTTACAAGGATGAAAAATCGATTTATCGATTGGGTCAGCGAGGCAGAAAATCGGCTGCCTGCCCTCGGGAGGAGGTCAATGGCGCATCAGGGAGCCCAGCAGCGGCGTCCGTCGATCCACGACGTGGCAAGCCATGCCGGCGTGTCCGCGGCCACCGTCTCCAAGGTGCTTGCCGGCGTCAGCACGGTTAAGCCGGAAAACGCGCAGCGTGTGCTCGATGCCGTCGAGCGTCTGGGCTACCGCGTCGATCCGCTTGCATCCGACATGCGCAGGGCCAAGCGCCGCATCATCGGCGCCATCATGCCAGAGTTTGAAAGCGAGTTCTTCGGCCAGATGGTCACTGAACTGGAGGGCCTTGCCGAGCAGCGCGGGTACACGCTGGTCGCGGCGTCGAGCCGTGAATCGGAAGCGCGCGAGAAGGAGATCCTTGCCCGCATGCATGACTGGCGCGTTGCCGGCGTGGTGCTGGCGCCGGTGCGCAACGAGCACGGCCCGGCGGCCGCCTTCATGAAAGCCAACGGCATGACGGGCGTGCTGATCGACCGCGTGCTCTCCGACGACGCTTTCGACACCGTTTCGGCCGACAGCGCCGCCGCCAGCGCCGAGGTGGCGCGGATGCTGGTTGGGAAGGGCCACAAGCACATCCTGATCATCGGTCTCGCCGAAGGCGCGGCAACCGTGCGCGCTCGCCTGGAGGGTTTTCGCGCCCAGGCCCTGGCGCTCGATCCGTCGGTGCATATCGACGTCATCACTTCGGAAGTCAGCGTCGAGCCGTTGCGCTCCTCTCTTCGCGATTATTTTGCCAGGGGGGAGCGGCCGACCGCCGTTTATTCGCTACTTCTGAAAGGAACGCTCGTCGCGCTGTCCGAATTCCGCCGGCGCGGCTGGCATTGCCCGAACGACATTTCGCTGGTCGGCTTCGACGACGCCGAATGGATGCAGGTGACGTGGCCGGCGATCGCCGCCGTGGTGCAGCCGGTGCGCCAGATCGCCAGCGAGGCGATGAATCTTTTGTTTCGCAGGGTCGAGGGCTTGGTGGGGCCACCCACGGCGCGGCTCGAACCCTGCCAGGTGTTGATGCGGGAATCCGTTGGCTCGCCAGGCAGCGGCCCGCATTCCGGGGGAGGAGACCGACAACAGCCCCCATTGTCGTGAACGGAAGCATGCGCCGGCCCTGGCCGAGGCATCCGGCGCCAAGGATCGAACGGAGGATCGAATGACATCGCATTTCTTGAAAATAAATCGATTTACCCTTGCAATGGGCGTCGCGCTCGCCCTTTGCGCCGTCGGCACCGCCAAGGCCGAGGACGGTGAGTACGGCGTGCTGATGAAGACGCTGGCCAATCCGTTCTGGGGCGCGATGGCGCAAGGCGTCGAGGATGGCGCCAAGGAGGCCGGCGTGAAATATTTCCAGCAGGCTGCCGAGAGCGACCAGGCGGCCGAGCCGCAGCTCAACCTGTGCAACACCATGCTGGAACGCAAGCCGGTAGCGATGATCACCGCCGCCATCAACTCCACCAACCTTCTGCCTTGCCTGAAATCGGCGCAGGATGCTGGCATCAAGATCGTCGACCTCGACAACAATCTCGACCAGGCGGTGCTCGACAAGGAAGGCGTCAAGGTCACCTTCCATATCGGCTCCGACAATATCGCAGCGGGCGCGCAGGGCGCCGAATACCTCGCCAACAAGCTCGGCAAGGATGCCAAGGGACCGGTGCTGGTCATCGAAGGACTCTCCGGCAACATCACCGGCGAGAAGCGCGCCAAGGGTTTTGCCGACAAGCTGAAGGAACTGGCGCCGGGGCTCGAAATCGTCGCCTCGCTGCCGGGCGACTGGGATCGCGGCAAGGCCGCCTCGATCGCCACCGACACGCTGACCGCGCATCCCGATCTCGTCGCCATCTTCTGCGCCAATGACGGCATGGCGCTGGGCGCGGTGGAGTCGGTCTACGCGGCCGGCAAGGGTCCGCAGGTGACGATCATCGGCGTCGACGGCAATTCCGACGCGGTGAAGTCGATCAAGGAAGGCCGCCTCAACGCCTCGGTGGCGCAGCTTCCGTATCTGGTCGGCAAGCAGGCGGTGGAAAACGTCAAGAAGGCTTTGGCCGGCGAGAAGGTCGAGGACAGCATCGCCGTGCCGACGCTGGTGCTGACCAAGGACGTGATCGACGCCGGCAAGGAGCCGATGCTGCAATATGTGAAGTGAGGGAATAGGCAGTAGGCAATAGGCAGTAGTGGGAGCAGGCGGCGCGGATCGCTGTCATATTCCTACTGCCTAAGCCCTACCTACTGCCTAATGCCTTGCTGCGGTCTCTCGAAGGTGCAAAGACATGGCTTCTGAACAGCCCGGTTTCTGGGCTCGGGTGCAGCGCGCATCCGTCGAAAGGCTCCACATCAGGCTGGAGTCGCTGGTGGTGCTTTTGGCGCTGGGCACGGCGATGGCGCTTCTGTCGCCCTATTGCCGGTCGCTCAGCAACTTCCTCAACATCTTGCTGGCGACATCGACGATCGGCGTGCTGGCGATCGCCGCCACTTTCGTCATCGGCTCGGGCGGCCTCGACCTTTCGCTAGGCTCGGTCATGGGCCTGGCCGGCGTGGCCGGCGCCTTCGTCGCCGTCAATCTCGGCTGGCCATCAGTCTTCGCGGTGATCGCCTGCATCCTGGCCGGCGCGATCGCCGGCAACATCAACGGACAACTGGTGACCCGCGCCTTCGTGCCGGCCTTCATCGTCACGCTCGGCATGCTCGGGCTGGCGCGAGGGCTGGCGCTCGTCATCTCGCAGGGCAGGGCGATCTACGGACTGCCGCCCGAGATCGTCTATATCGGGCAGGGGCGGCCCTTCGGCATTCCCATGCCGGTGATCATCTTCGTGCTCACCGCGATCGTCGCGCATGCGGTGCTCGCCTATACGCGCTTCGGCCGCCACACGCTGGCGCTGGGCGACAGCGAGGGCGCGGCGCGCGCGGCCGGCATCCGCGTCGAGCATCACCGTCGCATCATCTACACGCTCTCCGGCGCGCTCGCCGGGCTTGCCGGCCTGCTCTTCACCGCCCGCGTCAACGCCGGCGATCCGACCGCCGGCATCAATTACGAGCTCACCGCGATCACGGCGGCGATCATTGGCGGCACGAACTTGTTCGGTGGCCGCGCCTCGATCCTCGGCACGATGATCGGCGCGCTGATCATGGGCGTGCTGCAGAACGGGCTGACGCTGCTCGCAGTGCAATCCTATTACCAGCAGATGGCGATCGGCGCGGTGCTGATCCTCGCCGTCTTCATCGACCAATATCAGATCCGGAAGGAGTCGCGCGTATGACCCTTCTTTCGCTCCATGGCATCCGCAAAAGCTTTGGCGCCGTCGACGTGCTGCATGGCGTCGACCTGTCGGTCGCGGCCGGCGAGGTGGTCGGCCTGGTCGGCGACAACGGCGCCGGCAAGTCCACGCTGATGAAGACCATCACCGGCATCTACCGGGCCGACACCGGCTCGATCGAATTCGACGGCAAGGACATCCTCGCCCTTGATCCCGGCCAGCGTCGGCGGCTCGGCATCGAGATGATCTATCAGGATCTTTCTCTGGCCAAGCAGCAGGACGTGGCCTCGAACATCTTCCTGGGGCGCGAGCCAACGAAAAGGCTGTTCGGCCTGTTCCCCGGCTTTGTCGACAAGAGCGAGATGGACCGCCAGGCAACGCGGATGATCGAGCGGCTGGGCGCGCATCTGCCGTCGATCAACCGCTCTGTCGGATCGTTCTCGGGCGGCCAGCAGCAGACGGTGGCGATCGCTCGCGCGCTCACCTTCAACCCGAAGCTCGTCATCATGGACGAGCCGACGGCGGCGCTCGCCGTGCGCGAGGTGCAGAGCGTGCTCGACCTCATCCGACGGCTGCGATCGGAAGGCATCGCCGTCATCCTGATCTCCCACCGGCTGAACGACGTGCTGTCGGTCACCGACCGCATCGTCGTGCTGCGCCACGGCAGGGCGGACGCCGATCTCGTCACCGCCAACACGAACATGAACGAAGTCGTCAGCCGCATCGTCGGCGGCGGCGATACGGCCGCCGCCGCGGCGCACGAACAACGAGGCTGACATGAACACCTTCGGACTGCACACTTTCGCCATCGCGCCTGTCTGGGACCTTGCCCGTATCGAGCCGCAGATGGACCGGTTGAAGGAACTCGGCATTGGCCTGATGGAAATCCCGCTGCTGCGCCCCGAGGAGATCGACACAAAGCGCACTCGCGGCTTTGCCAGCCATTATGGCGTCGAGCTCATCCCATCGCTCGGCCTGCCGCGCGCGCTGGACGTGGTCGAGCGGCCGGACGAAGCGCTCGATTTCCTGCAGCCGGCCTTCAAGGTCTGCAACGAGGTGGGCAGCGAGGCGCTCGGCGGCGTCACTTACGGCACGATCGGCAAGACGACCGGACGGGCGCCGACGCAGCGCGAGTTCGACGGCATGTGCCGCTTCCTCGAACGCGCGGCGAAATCGGCGAAGTCGCGCAGCCTCAAGCTCGGCATCGAACCCTGCAACCGCTACGAGACGCATCTGATCAACCGTGGCATCGACGCGGCGCGGATCATCGAGCGCGTCGGCGCGGAGAACATCTTCATCCATCTCGACACCTACCATATGCACATCGAGGAGGAGAGCTTTGCTTCCGGCTTCGAGGCGGCCGCATCCTACCTCGGCTATGTGCATGTCTCGGAGGCCAATCGCGGCGTGCCCGGGCGCGGCATGCTCAACTGGGCGGCCTGCATGAAGGCGATAGCCGACATCGGCTATCAGGGCGCGATCACGCTCGAAAGCATGAACCATGTCGATGTCGACATCGCCGGCGGGCTCGCCGTGTGGCGGCCGGTGGCGGAAGACCCCCGCGACGTGATCGAAGTCGGCCTGCCGTTCCTGCGCGAGGAGGCGAGGAAGGCTGGGCTGACGCTGGGGTGATCGGGCGGTCGCTCAGAACGGGTAGTGCTGTCCCGGATCCTCGATCGTCACCCAGCGCAGGTCGGTGAATTCGGCGATCGAGGCCTTGCCACCGAAGCGGCCGTAGCCCGAGCCCTTGACGCCGCCGAACGGCATCTGCGCCTCGTCGCCGACGGTCGGGCCGTTGATGTGGCAGATGCCGGCCTGGATGCGCGCGGCAACGGCCATGGCGCGCCGGATGTCGCGGCTGAAGACGGCGGAGGACAGCCCGTATTCGGTGTCGTTGGCGACACGCACGGCCTCCTCCTCGCCCTTGACGCGGATCACCGGCTTTACGGGGCCGAAGGATTCTTCCGAATAGACGCGCATCGCAGGCGTCACGTGATCGAGGAGCGTGGCTTCCACGACCGTGCCGGCGCGCTTGCCGCCTGCCGCAAGCTTTGCACCCTTCGCTGTAGCATCGGCGATCAGTTCTTCCATCTTGTCGGCCGCCTGGCTGCTGATGAGAGAGCCGAGCACGACGTGGCCGCGCGGATCGCCTGCCGGCAGTTTCGAGGCGCGCGCCGCGAGCTTGGCTACGAATTCGTCGGCGATCTCTTCATCGACGATCAGGCGTTCTGTCGACATGCAGATCTGGCCCTGATGCATGAAGGCGCCGAAGGTTGCGGCGTTGACCGCCGCGTCGATGTCGGCATCGTCCAGCACGACGAGCGGCGCCTTGCCGCCGAGCTCGAGCAGTGCCGGCTTGAGGTGTCGTCCGCAGAGCTCGGCGATGATCTTGCCCACCTTCGTCGAGCCGGTGAAATTGACGCGCTTGACCGCCGGATGCGCGATCAGCGCCTCGACGATTGCAGCCGCGTCCTTCGGGTCGTTGGTGACGACATTGACCACGCCCTTGGGCAGGCCGGCCTCGACCAGCACCTGGCCGATCAGGCGATGCGTGCCCGGGCACAGTTCGGAAGCCTTCAGCACCACCGTGTTGCCGCAGGCGAGCGGCATCGCCAGCGCGCGCGTGCCGAGGATGACCGGCGCATTCCACGGCGCGATGCCGAGGCAGACGCCGGCCGGCTGACGGATCGCCATGGCAAGCGTGCCGGGCTTGTCGGACGGAATGACCTCGCCGGATATCTGCGTCGTCATCGCCGCCGCCTCGCGCAGCATGTTCGAAGCCAGCATGACGTTGAAGCCGGCCCACGGCCCGGTGGCGCCGGTCTCTTCCATCATCAGCTTCGTGAATTCGCCGACCTTGGAGGCCATCACGTCGGCCGCCTTCAAAAGCAGGGCGCGGCGCTC
>JAFKFE010000485.1 GCA_017308345.1 Alphaproteobacteria bacterium
GTCGGTGTAGAGCTTGGAATAGCCCATCGGCAGGTGGATCCATGGGCTGCGGTCGCGCGGGCCTGCCTCCAGCAGAAGCACCCTGTGGCGTCCATCCTCGCTGAGGCGGGCGGCCAGGACGCTGCCGGCCGAGCCCGCGCCGATGACGATGAAATCATAAGGCCCGCCGTCGAGCGGCATGGCGGAACTGGCATCGGACATCGTCTACGACCTCGAACAAGAACAGCACGGTGGCGGCGGCAGCCGGCGGAGCGGACTGGCCGCCTTGCCTGATGCGTACCGAAGGCCCCGCGTCATTGCGGCTGACCCGCATTGACCGGCGACAGATATTTGCGCAGATCGAGAAGGTCCAGCGTCAGCGCGCCCTGGCGCAGCCGCTCGCGGATTTCGACCTCCTGGGCGAGCCGTCGGCCGGTGCTGTCGAAGACGCGATCGATGTCGGCCGAGGCCACGGCGCAGGCGCCGTCGTCGTCGGCGACGACAAGGTCGCCGGGAGCGATCCGCATGCCGCCGCATTGCACGGGTCGGCCGAGCTCGCCCGGATGGACCTTGGTCGCGCCGCGGATAGCCAGGCCTCTTGCCCAGACGGGAAAACGCATCCTGTTCAACTCGGCGGCGTCGCGCACGAAGCCGTCGACGACGACGCCGGCGATGCCGCGACAAGCGGCTGCCACGGCCAGGATGTCGCCGAGATAGCCGCAGGCCTCGCCGACGATCACGTCGCCTGGCGCCGCCTCCGCCACGGCGCGGTGAAGCGCCAGATTGTCGCCGGGCTCGCAGCGGGCGCAAAAGGCGGGGCCGGCGACGGCCAGGCCAGGCACGATGGCGCGCAGCGCCGGGTCGAGGTTGCCGGCCCGGCCATAGGCCTCGTAGACGGTGGCGGCGCCGGCGCGGGCGAAGAACTCTATCCGCGAAGCCTCATTCATCGATTTCCTCCATGAGTTCTATGCGGCAGCCGGGCAGGGGCTCGAAGAAGGCGATACGGCGATGGCCGAACCCGCCCTTGATGGTGGAAGGACCCCAGATCAGCCTGGCGCGCCAGTCGGGATCGACGAGGATGGCATCAAGGCTCGGCACCGCGAAGCTGGCGTGCAGGAAGCCGGCGGGAGCTTCGGCCGCGCTGTCATAGAGAGCGGTCTCGAAGAAGTTGATGCGCACGCCGCCGAAACCCGCTTCCAGGAACTGCTCCCCGTCTATGTCGTGCATCGCCCGCTTCGACCAGCCGCCGGTGCTTTCGACGAGCGCCTCGGCCTCGGCCACGCTGCGCACGCGGAATGCGAGATTGATCAGCTTCGCCTCGCCGTCACTCATTTGGGGCCATCCTCTTCCTGCGGATTGACCCATATCGATGGCCGGAAGTTTGATCAACAGAAATTGTTTTATAAGAACAAAAAATTGTGCTTGGCGAAAAACTGGCTCAAAATCGCTTGACATGAAGGGTATTCACGGCCTTACATCCGATCATTCGGCATAAATGTTGTGTTAAAAACAAACGATGCCGACCTCAACAGGAATGGGAGAAAGACGATTATGCGTGGTTCGATACTGGCCGCAGGCCTTCTTGCGGTGGCTTTTGCCGCGTCGGCGTCCGCCGAAGAGACGACGCTGACGCTGAACACGCCCGGCGGCGCCGTGCAGGAGGGCGGGCGCGCCGTTCTGTGGGGACCGGCGGCCAAGAAGCTCGGCCTCACGATCAAGGAAGAAACCGCCGACAACGCGCTCGACGTGCTCCGCCTGGAGGTCGGGTCCAACTCGGTCAAGACCGACATCATCATCATGAGCGGCTATCAGGCGGCGATCGCCGGCAGCGAAGGCATGCTGGAGCCGATCGACTACAAGGCCGTCGATGCCTCCGGCTTCCTGCCGGGCACCGCCGCGCCCTATTGCGTGGGCATCTACGGTTATGCCGCGGTCATGGCCTGGAACACCAAGACCTACGCCAAGGAAGCGCCGTCGAGCTGGGCCGATTTCTGGAATGTCGAGAAATTTCCCGGCAAGCGCTCGATGCGGGCCGACGCCGAGGCGCAGGTGGAGATGGCGCTGCTCGCCGACGGCGTGGCGCCCAAGGATGTCTACAAGGTGCTCGGCACCGAGGACGGCATCAAGCGCGCCATTGCCAAGATCGCGTCGCTCAAGCCCAGCATCTCCGTCTGGTGGTCGTCGGGCGCCCAGCACGGCCAGCTCATGAAGGATGGCGAGGTCGACATGACGACCGGCTGGAACGGCCGTTTCCAGACCGCGAAGGAAGCCGGCGGCCCGGTCGACTACACCTACAATCAGGGCATCCTGACCTATGACTGCTTCGCGGTGACCAAGGGCTCGACCCACAAGGCCGAGGCCATGAAGATGATCAACGAGATGTCGTCGGCGCAGTCGCAGGCGGGGCTCACCAAATACGTGGCCTACGGGCCGCTGAACCAGGGCGCCTACAAGACCGGCATCATCAGCAAGGAAGCCGAGGCGGTGCTGCCGACCAGCCCGGCCAACTCGGGCGCCATGATCGTCCAGGACATCGACTGGTGGGCGAAGAATAACGACCACGTGCAGCAGCTGTTCGAAGACATGATGACCGAATAGGAGCGGTCGCCTAGGCTTCTCTCCCCGGCTTCCACGCCCAGCCAGACAGGTCATATGAGCAGTCGTTCCGCAGAATCGGTCCGCATCGAGGCCGTGTCCAAGATGTATGGCGAATTCCGCGCCCTCGACGATGTCAGCCTGACGGTGGAGGCCGGCGAGTTCGTCGCCATGCTGGGGCCCTCGGGTTCCGGCAAGAGCACGCTCCTGATGGCGGTCGCCGGCTTCATCCGCCCCGACCGGGGGCGGATCTTCTTCGGCGGCAGCGATATCGTGCGGCTGCCCGCCAACCAGCGCGGTTTCGGCGTGGTCTTCCAGAGCTACGCGCTGTTCCCGCACATGGACGTGATGGCCAATGTTACGTTCCCCCTCAGCGTTCGCGGCGTGCCGCAGGACCAGG
>JAFKFE010000486.1 GCA_017308345.1 Alphaproteobacteria bacterium
CGCAGTGAACGACATGCGTCACATCGCGCATCAGCGCCAGAAAGGCTTCCTCCGGCGCATCGGCGCCGGGCAAGGCGGCGGCGTCATCGGCGCCCGCCAGCCGTTGCGGCAGGCGCGAGGCGATCCGCAGGTCGAACCCGGCCCCGCGCAAACGGCCGATGATGCGGCCTCCGACGAAGCCCGTCGCGCCGGTGACCAGGACCTTCATGGCCGCGGGCTGGCGCCCTGCGCCATGGCTGGCGCGCTTTTCCCGGTCGGCGCCACCGTTTGCCCGGACGCAAGATAGGTTCCCGAAACCAGGAACACCATCAGCGTGGCGTCGAGGATGTCGTGACCGATGAGGATGCCGGTCAGTCCGGCGATGAGATAGGTAATGACCGCGACAAGGATCATCGTCGCGCCGAATCGCTCCACCGGATCGGCGCTGAGGCGCAGCGTCCTGGCGGCGTTCCACGCGGCAACGACGAAGATCGACGCCAGGGCCAGAGCCCCCAGCAGGCCGGCCTCGACCAGCGCCGTCAGGAAGCCATTGTGGAAATGGCTGAGGGTCTGCTGCACGCCGAACTGGTCCTGAAGCTCTTGCTTCATCAACTCCCGGCTCGCCGAGATGCCGTGGCCGAAAATCGGCATCTCGCGAAACGCCTTGACGCCGATCTCCCACATCGCCACGCGCAGGCCCAGCGCCGTCGAATGGTCGCCATTGGCGTTCAGCGCATCCCAGTCGCTGACCAGGAAGTCGGTTCGATCCAGGATGACGCGGGAGCCGACGGCGCCAATCACGAGAGCGACCGCGACGCCGATGACCGCCAGACGCGCCACGCTGATGCCGGCGAACCGGCGGCGGTTGACGAGAAGCACGACGATGCCGGCAATCGGCATGGCCACCCAGATCATGCGCGATCCCGAATAGACGATCGCCATGGCTCCGGCGATCATCGCCGGGACCAGCAGCTTCCAGCGTTTCTCGATGCCCGACAGCGCGCCGGCCAAGCATGTCATGACGGCAAGGCACGTAACGGTGGCGAAAACGATCGGATTGCCGGCGCCGCCCTCCGCCCTCACGCCGAGCCGATGATACTGGATGATGGCGAGCGCCAGCGCGCCGAAGCAGGCCGCGGCGCTTGCCAGGATGGCGATGCGCGCCAGCGTGGTCTTCCCGGTGATGCTCCAGGTCGAATAGGAGATGGGGAAGAGCAGGAAGGTGATCAGCGGCAGGAACAACCGCAGATCGGCCGCCAGCCTGCCGTTGACGATCGAAGCGAGAAACAAGGCCGCGCAATAGGCATAGATCGCCGCCGTCAGGGCGAGCATCGGCCGGTCGATGTTGAAGCGCCGCCGTTTCGCGGCCAGCAGCATCACGGACCACACACCGCCGGCGTTGAAGGCGATGCTGACCAGCGACCCGAGCACCGGCGGCGAGAAAAAGCAGATGATCGAGAAATAGATGTTGATCTGTGCGGGCGTGAGGTGGCGCCGGAGCGTTGTAAACGGGTTCAAATGCTTGCTTCGCAATTTTCCAGGTTGCGCCCGGATCCGTGATGTCAGCCGATGGCTACCCCGGTGGACTCCGTTTGCCGCGCCTTGCCCGCCCCCGGATCGGTATAGCCGCTGGCGCCGTTCCGCGATAGGGCGGCTGACGGTGTTCCGACAGAAATCCTTGGCCCGGGGAGAACCCTGGACCCCGCGGAGGTCGCGGCTTTTCCTCGCCACCGTGTTTCGAGCGCCCGGGCAGGTTTTTCCGCTTTCCCGGTCTCTCTTGGAAAATTCGTTCGCTAATCACCTCGGGCCGGGCGCGTCCTGCATTGTTATGGACGGCGCCGATCTGTTAGAACGCCCGCACGAAACAGTTTGTCCACGGTGAAATCTGCGCGGGGCGGCATGGAATTGCACCCGCGATGCCAGATTTCCGCTCGACGGCACGAGAGAACGCTCGACAGTCCATGAATATCGCGCTCACGCATCTGCAGCGGCTCGAGGCCGAATCCATCCACATCTTCCGCGAGGTCGCGGCGTCCTTCTCCAAGCCGGTGATGCTCTATTCGGTCGGCAAGGATTCCTCGGTGCTGATGCATCTGGCGATGAAGGCCTTCTATCCGGCCAAGCCGCCCTTTCCGTTCCTGCATGTCGACACCACCTGGAAGTTCCGCGAGATGATCGCCTTTCGCGACCAGATGGCGCAGAAGCTCGGCTTCGACCTGCTCGTCCATGTCAACGAGGATGGCGTTCGCGACGGCATCAACCCCTTCGATCACGGCTCCAACACCCACACCCACGTGATGAAGACGGTGGCGTTGCGCCAGGCGCTCGACAAATACGGCTTCGACGCCGCGTTCGGCGGAGCCCGCCGTGACGAGGAGAAG
>JAFKFE010000487.1 GCA_017308345.1 Alphaproteobacteria bacterium
GACGATGATGCGCTTGTAGCCGGCGGCGCTGTCGATGACCAGATTGCCGAAGGAATCGGCATAGACACGGTCGTGATGGCGCAGTCCCGCTTCCGCCGGCGCGGCGATCGCCATGACGAGCGCCGCCAGCGATGCGCCTGCAAGGCTTGTCCGCAGTGAATTCGAACGCATGTCGCTCTCCCCTGGTCGGCGCGGCAGGTCGCGCCTGGAATCCGGTTCGAATCGGAAATTAACCTTTTCTTAACCTTTGTTAAGAGGCGGAGGCGCTTCGATGCCGGTTCTCAAGGAACATGGTTAATTTCGGCGGGCCGGTTTCTCGGGTGGCGGGCGGTCATTGAGCCAGGCCCCTGCGGGTGACCTTGATCTTGCAGTGCCTCGTGGCTAGAGCCGAATGATCTCAGGTCGAATCGACGTGAGATCTGTATCCATCTCCGGATCAAGGAGACAGGCCATGATGTCGGCCGAAAACCGCTTCACGCTTTCCGGCATCATACCCTGCAGTGGTTCGCTGTTTCACGGAGGCGGCAACCACTTATCTCTTTGTTTTGGCGCAAATCCGGACGGAAACCGTTTCACACTTTTCCCGGAATTGCTGTAGCGTGCCGCGCACGAAAAAGGGGCAGCGCATGAGCTTTGGCCACACGGTTCGGGTGTCGATCACGATCCCGCTGCTTCTCGCGGCCGCGGCCTGCGTGCCGCAGGACAATGCGCCCAAGGCGGCCAATGTCGCGGCGCCCGCTGTTTCGCCCGTTCCGGCCCCGCCCCCCGGCGCATCCGCGGCGGCGCCTGTACCCACGACGCCCGCGAACCCTGCAACGCCTCCGGCGGTTGCCGCGCCCAAGACGCCCGCACCATCAGCGACCAAGATCATCACCGACCTCACCGTGCCGCGATCCGGCATCGGGACGGCCACCTACAGATGCGGCAATGGCGGCATGATCACCATCCAGAATCTCGGATCGTCGCTGCGCGTGGTCCGGCCGGACGGCACGGCCGAGGAGTTCGCGGCCTCGCCCGCCAACCAGAGCAGCCGCTACCAGGAAGCGGCGACGCATGACGCAATCGTGATCGATGGACGCGAGGCGCTGGTGATGAAGCGGGGGTCGACCCCGCAGACCTGCAGAAGATAATGCCGGGTACCGCACCGCAGCGACGTTGCGCCGGCTCCGAAACAGCCGCTAATCGATTGAAGCGCGCGACCGCCGGTTTGTCAGACTAAATGATGTTTCCAAAACGATTTTCCGGCTTTGACGCGGTGCAAAAAGAGCATTAGAAACCGCCTGTCCGGAGCCATATATGAGGGCGGCAAACGCCGCATTCCCATCCCGGCTTCAAGGATGCCGAACTGGGGGAGCCATGAGCAAATCACCAGCCACCCGCGCAGTTGCCAGACATGAACGGCCGCTCTCGCCGCATCTGACAATCTACCGGCCGCCGATCACGATGACGATGTCGATCATCCATCGCATCACCGGCGGCGCGCTTTACTTCGGCACGCTGCTGGTGGCGGCCTGGCTGATTGCCGCCTCGAGCTCGCAGGCGGCTTTCGAGTGGGTCGACTGGGCCTTCGGTTCCTGGCTCGGCCGGCTGATTCTCTTCGGCTACACTTGGGCGCTGATGCACCACATGCTTGGCGGATTGCGCCACCTCGTCTGGGACACCGGGGCGGGATTGGAAAAACACACGGCATCCAGGATCGCCTGGGCAACGCTCGCCGGCTCGATCGTGCTGACGCTGTTGATCTGGATCGCGGGCTACATGGCGCGGGGAGGCTTGGCATGAGCGGCAACACCACCGATATGCGCACGCCGCTCGGCAAGGTGCGCGGCCTGGGGTCGGCCCGCGAGGGCACGCAGCATTTCTGGCGCCAGCGGCTGACGGCGATCGCCAACATCCCGCTGCTGCTGTTCTTCGTCGGCTTCCTGATCGCGGTCAACGGCCACGGCTACACGGAAGTGCGGGCAGCGCTCGCCGACCCGTTCGTGGCGCTGGTGCGGGCGCTGGTGCTGATCTCCGGCCTCTACCACATGCGGCTCGGCATGCAGGTCATCATCGAGGACTATGTGCATGGCGAAGGCATGAAACTGGCGCTGATCGCGCTCAACACTTTCTTCTGCGCGGCAGTCGGCGTCGCTTCGCTGTTTGCCCTGCTCAAACTCGCATTCGGAGGCTGAGGCCTTGGCCAAGGATACAAGCAACACGGCTTCCGCCTATAGCTTTGTCGACCACAAATTCGACGTCGTGATCGTCGGCGCCGGCGGCGCCGGCCTGCGCGCCACGCTCGGCATGGCCGAGCAGGGATTGCGCACCGCCTGCATCACCAAGGTGTTCCCGACGCGCTCGCATACGGTGGCGGCG
>JAFKFE010000488.1 GCA_017308345.1 Alphaproteobacteria bacterium
AAGCGCGATCAGCACGATGATGCTCTGGCCTTCGAAGGCAGGTCCCAGCACCGGCAGCCAGGACAGCGATCCGGCCGGTACATGCCAGATGTCGGGAAAGGCGATCGGCCGCAGGCCGCCTGGACTGTTGTAGTAGCGCTCGAGGATGAAGAGCGTGCCGCCGGCGGCGAGAAGATTGATGCCAAGGCCCGCCACGATGAAATCGGCGAAGAAACGCAAGGTCAGCAGCGCCAGAAGCTGCGAAAGCACCACCGCGACCACCAGCGCCGACAGGAAGGCTGGCCAGGCGCTGCCGCTCCAGTCGCCGACGGCGATGGCCGCGAAGGCTGCGGCCAGCATCATGCCCTCGACCGCGACATTGAGGATGTTGGCGCGCAAGGTGATCATCGCGGCCAACGCGGCGAGAAGGATCGGGGTCGACTGTTCAAGAACCGCGGCGAGCAGCGATGTGAGGTTCATGCGCGCCTCCTCACGCTGCCTGGACGGCGCGACGCAGCCGCGCCGTCATCAGCAGCACGAGCAGGCCCGTCAAAAGGTTGACCAGAGAGCGCGGCACGTCGGTGGAAATCTGCATGTAGGCGGCGCCATTCAGCATCGCGGCATAGAAGAGCGCGGTCGCCAGCGAGCCTATCGGATGGACGCGGGCAAGCAGGGCGCAGGTCAGGCCGACAAGCCCGTAGCTCGGCGAAAAATTCTGTTCGAAGCGATGCCCGACGCCGAGCACATAAAGCGCTCCGGCCAGGCCTGCCAATCCGCCGGCAATGACCATTGCCGAGATCACCCGCCGCGCCGCCGGCACGCCCGTGGCCTCGGCAAAGCGCAGATTGGTGCCGGCCGCGCGAACCTCGGCGCCCCACTGCGTGCGGAAGAGCACGACCCACGAGACGACGGCGAGCACGGCGGCGACAAGGAAGCCGCTGGTGGCGCGCGGAACGAAAGGCAATGGCGGCAGCCAGATCGAATTCGGCACCATCCAGCTCACGGCGCCATAGGCGGTGGTGTCGCGGATCACCTGGTTGGCGAGCCACGAGGTGACCAGGAGAATGATGATGTTGAGCATCAATGTCGTCACCACCTCGTCGACGGCGAGACGCACCTTGAGCACGCCCGGAATCCAACCGACCACCGCGCCGGCAAGAAAACCGGCGACGATGGCGAGCGGCATCAGCACAAAGGCCGGCAGCGAGGCGCCGGCGATGGCGACGACGGTGGTTGTGACCGCGCCCGCGTAAAGCTGCCCCTCCCCGCCGACATTGAATATGCCGGCGCGAAAGGAGAAGACGACACCCAGCGCGATCAAGGTGAGCGGCGTGGCGCGGTTGAGGAACAGCGCGAAGTTGCCGAGGGAATCGAAATTGGCGAGCAGCAGGTCGCGATAGGCGCGGACAGGCTCATCCGTGATCGACGCGACCAGCAGGAAGCCGAGCGCAAGCGTGAGCAGGATCGCGGCGAGCGGCGCGCGAATGACACGCGCGAAATCAGCCAATGCAAGCGCCATCACGCCGCCTCCTTCGATCCGCCGTTCATCAGATATCCGACGGTCTCCTCGTCGGCCTCGGCGCGGTCGAGGACGCGCATCATGCGGCCCGAATACATGACGCCGATCCTGTCGGAGAGCGCGAAAATCTCCGACAGCTCCGACGAGATCAAAAGCACGGCGCGGCCCCGGTCGGCCGCCTGCAGGATGCGCGCGTGGACGAATTCGGACGCGCCGATGTCCAGGCCGCGTGTCGGCTGGCAGATCAGCAACAGCGACGGATCGCGCTCCAGCTCGCGGGCGATCACCAGCTTCTGCATGTTGCCGCCGGACAGCCAGCCGGCCTGCGTCGAAGGCTGCGCGCCGCGCACGTCGAATTCCTTGATCTTCTCGCCTGCAAAACTGTCGAGCTTCTGCCGGTTGATCAGGCCGCCGGACAGCAATCCGGCGCGGCTGTAGTTCGTCGCCGCGACGTTCTCGGCGACGCTCATCGTAACGCTGAGGCCGCGGTCGAGGCGGTCTTCCGGCACGAAGCCGAGACCGGCCTGCTGGCGCTCCCATGTGTCAGCGTCAGTCAAATCCCGGTCACCGAAACGGATCCTGCCCGCCTGCACCGGCATCAGCCCCGCGATCGCCTCGGCGAGTTCGGTCTGTCCGTTGCCGTCGACGCCTGCGATGCCCAGCACCTCGCCGGCGCGCACCTCGAGGGAGATACGGTCGAGCAGACGCCGGCCCGCATGATTGGTCATGCTGATATTGTCGAGCGTGAGCACCGGGGCGCCGAAGCCGCGCTCCGCACTGCCCTTGCGCCCGACCAGGAACACGTCGCGGCCGACCATGTCGCGGGCGATATCGGCTTCGCTGACG
>JAFKFE010000489.1 GCA_017308345.1 Alphaproteobacteria bacterium
AGCCGGCGCGCCCCGAGCGCTGCTGCGCGAAATCCGGCGCCGAGCGCGTTCCGCCGCCATTGGCGCCCATGCGCCATGTCGGCCTGTGGCCGGTCAGCGCTTCCTTCTGGAAGCAGGCGATCTCGCTGTCCGACACGCCGGAGAAATAATTGAAGCCCTTGTTGTATTCGCGCACATGATCGAAGCAGAAGCGGAAATACTCGCCCTCCTTGAGGCGTCCGACGGGCGCGCGATGCGTGCCCGCCTCGTTGCAGCCGTCCCACTGGCAGACCGGCGCGCGCGACTTCAGCTCCGCGTCCTTCTCCGGCCGGATTCGAATTTTCTCGAAATATTTGGGATACGCTTTCATCTCACCCATTTATGGGCTGTTCGCACGTGCGAAACAAGAATTGACATTTCGCCGATGATCGCCCTAACCGCTGAATCGCGGCTTAAAAGCGGTCGAAGACTCGAGATTTGCGGCTGTGACGCACATGTGGGGAAGGGAAACCTGGATGTCCATACAGTCGACGATGGAAAACAAGCTGACAGCGGCATTCTCGCCCGAAAGGCTCGCCGTCATCAATGAAAGCCATCTTCACGCCGGCCATCATCACGCGGAGTCCGGCCACCATGCGACGTTCGACGGTACCGGTGAGACGCATTTTCGCGTCCGCATCGTCTCGCCCGATTTTGCCGGCATGAGCCGCATCGAGCGCCATCGCGCCGTTAACGAACTGCTTGCCGACGAACTGAAGGCCGGCGTGCATGCGCTGGCGATCGAGCCGGCGGCACCGGGCGAGAAGACACGCTGGTAGTCAGCCGACATTCGCCTTCAGGAACGCCATCACCGCGTCGGTCAAGGCATCGCCCTGCTCGCCGAAACGCCGGTTGATCGCCATGTGCGTGTAGGCGCTGCCGTCGAACAGCGTCGCCTTGGTCCCGGTTGCCCGCAGGCGGTCGACGAAGGCCTTCGAGCCCTCGCCACGACCCGAGGCGCGCGAATAGGCGACGAAGACAGGCGGATGCTTGCGGCCCTCGATATAGGTCGCCGGCGACAGCGAGCGCCATTGCGCGGGGTCTGGAAAGGCCTGCGCATAGATTGGCCTCAGCCTGCCGCCCTGAGCCTGCGCGAGCGCCTTGAGATCATAGGCTTCGGTGTCGTCCAGAACCAGCGCGGCGACGCCGGGCAGTCCACCGCGCAGGCCGGTCAGGGCCGCCAGATGGCAGCCGGCCGAGTGGCCCATGACGACGATGCGGTTCGGATCGCCGCCATACTTGGCGATGTTGGCGCGCACATAGGCATAGGCCTTCTCGACGTCGCTTGCCTGGGTGGCGACGTCGGCTTCCGGCAGCATGCGGTAGTCGATCGAGACGAACACGAAGCCGTTGGCGAGCAGGAAGCCCGGCTTGGCGTCGACGTTGTTGCGATTGCCGATGCGCCAGGCGCCGCCATGGATGAAGAACACGACAGGCCTGTCCTTGGCTCCGTCGGGCGCATAGATGTCGAGCTTGGCGGGCCCGTAATCGACGCTCCGCGGCGCCGGATCGCGCAGCCGCAAGGCGGCATGGGCGCCCGGCGGCAACATCGCCGACAGGGATGCGAGCACAAGGCTGCGTCGATCGATCATGGCCGCCTCCGAACCGTTTCACGGCACAAAACTGCACACGAGCAGCGGACGCGTCCAGTCAAGGATTGGTAATTGGGACGGATCGACAGAAGCTACAGGCGATCTAAACGTCGCCGACCGGCCTGATCCTCAGCCTGGCGATGCGGTTCTTCTCGCGCCTCATCACCACGAAACGCTTGCCGTGAAAGGTGAAGGCCTGCTTCTCCTCCGGGATGGACTGCGTCTCGTGAATGACGAGGCCGGCGATCGTCGTTGCCTCCTCGTCGGGCAGGTCCCAGTCGAGCGCGCGGTTCAAGTCGCGGATCGGCACCGTGCCGTCGACGACGACGGAGCCGTCCGCTTCCTTCTTGACACCCTGCATGTCGACATCGTGCTCGTCGGCGATCTCGCCGACGATCTCCTCGATGATGTCTTCCAGCGTCACCAGACCTTCGACCTCGCCATACTCGTCGACGACGATGGCGAAATGCGTCTTTCGCCGCAAGAAGGCGTTGAGCTGTTCCTGCAAGGTGGTGGTGTCCGGCACGAACCACGGCTTCGCCGCGATCTTCATCACGTCGATCTGGGTGAAATCGTTGCCGACCTCGTTGAGCGCCCGCAGCAGATCTTTCGCGTGCAGCACGCCGACGATGTTGTCGAGCGAGCCCTTCCACAACGGCATGCGGGTGTGCGGGGTCGTGAGGATCTCGCGCACCACTGCCTCGGGCGCGTTGTCGGCATTGACCGAGCGCATA
>JAFKFE010000490.1 GCA_017308345.1 Alphaproteobacteria bacterium
AGGGACATGAACAGGTTCTCGTCATACCAACCGTTGCGGAACATCGTGTAGGGGACACCGCTGGCCTTGATCGCCTGCTCCGTGTCGTAGTGGTCGGGCGCGAACAGGATCGGCGAACCGGGCTCCGGATTGGGCAACGAGGTATAGAGGATGTGCGCGACGCCTGCCTTGCCGGCGGCGCTGACGGCGGCGAGTTGCTGCTCGCGCCGCTTCCCCTGGATCATGAGTTCGTTGGTCGAGATGACCAGCGCCCGGTCGGCGCCCTGAAAAGCCTTGGCAAGCGACGCCTGATCGTCAAAGTCGGCTGCACGGACGGAAACGCCGAGCGCGGCCAGATCGGCAAGGTTCGCAGGCGTGCGGGTCGTGGCGATGATGCGCGCCGCCGGCACCTTGAAAGTGTCAAGCAGGTGATTGATCACGGCTCGGCCGAGATGGCCGGAAGCGCCGGTGACGAGGAGGGTTTCGGTCATGGGATGGTTCCTGAATCGCGCCGATTGGCGGGTGCCGTTGTTTGTCTCGAAAAGAGACCAGCACTAAATTAGGAATTGACCCCTCGCTGTAAAGAAGGCAGTTTTTCGGGAGGTAGGCACACGCAGGGAACCACGATGGACGGCACGATCGTCAATCTGAAATCGAAGATCGAGGTCTACAAGGCCATGACCGGTGGCGCCAATTTCGCCGATTGCCCGGTTCGCGACGTCATCCAGGGCATCAGCGGCAAATGGAGCTCGCTGCTGGTCATGGCACTGGCCGAGAAGCCCTATCGCTTCGGCGAACTGCGCCGCCTCGTCCCCGATATCTCCCAGCGCATGCTTACCCAGACGCTGCATGAACTGCAGCGCGACGGCTATGTGCATCGCGAGGTCTTTCCGACCAAGCCGCCGAGCGTCGAATACAGCCTCACCGATCTCGGACGATCGATGTTCGTTCCGCTCTATCATCTTGTCCAATGGGCCGAGCTCAACCATGACGCGGTGCGCGACGCGCGGGCCGCGTTCGATGCCGGGATGTGAGCCCGGTCTTTTTCCCGCTGGCCCGGTCTTTTCCGCTCGTAAGCGTCAAAGCGCCAAGTTGATTTGACGTCCTTGATCAGGAATTGTGCCCGTCGGTGGGTGTGGGCGGCCAATGAGCAAAAATCTCGACATCGCGATAGCCGGCGCCGGGCCGGCCGGCTTGGCCGCCGCGCTCTATCTCAAGCGGGCAGGGCACAGGGCCACCGTTTTCGAGCGCTTCGACGAACCGAAACCGGTCGGCTCAGGCCTCATCCTGCAGCCGACCGGGTTGACGGTCCTTGCCGATCTCGGCCTGCTCGACGACATATTGGCGCTCGGGAGCCGTATCGAACGGCTGCACGGCACGGACGCCGGGACCGGGCGCACGGTGCTGGAGGTCCGTTACGACGCCCGGCGCGGCCGCCGCTTCGGCTTTGCCGTGCACCGCGCGGCGCTGTTTCGCGTGCTGCATAGTGCTGCTTTGCGTGAGGCGATCCCGATCGAAACCAATGTCGAGATCGAGACGCTGGAGACGGCTGAGCGGGCATCGTTGGTCTGCGCCAACGGCAAACGGCTCGGTCCGTTCGATCTGGTCGTCGATGCCAGCGGCGCGCGCTCGAAACTGCGGCAATGGCTTGGCGAACCGGCGATGCCACGCCCGCTCGCCTATGGCGCTTTTTGGGCCTCGCTGACCTGGCGCGACGGCTTTGACCCAAGCGCGCTGCTGCAGCGCTACGACAGGGCGAGCGTCATGGTCGGCGTGTTGCCGATCGGCCGGCCGGAGCCAGGCGCCAAAAACATGGCGGCCTTCTTCTGGAGCCTCAAGCCGGACGATGCCGATCAAATTCGGGCGGCGGGCCTCGACGCCTGGAAGGCGAGGGTGATCTCGGTGTGGCCGGCATGCGAGGCCTTCACCGACCAGATCGACAGTTTCGAGCAATTGTCTCTCGCCCGCTACGGTCACCACACGATGACGTTGCCGGCCGGTCGGAGGCTGGCCGTCATCGGCGATGCCGCGCACTCGACCAGCCCGCAGCTCGGCCAAGGCGCGAACATGGCGCTGCTCGACGCGGCGGCGCTCGGCCACGCGCTGGCGCAAGCGAACGGCATGGACGACGCGCTTGACGCCTACGCCAAGGCGCGCCGCTGGCATGTCCGCATCTTCCAGGCGTTGTCGCTGACGCTGACGCCGTTCTACCAGTCGGATTCATCAGTGCTGCCCTTCATGCGCGACCGTCTGGTGGCGGCGCTGGCCAAGATCCCGCCGGGACCGCAATTCCTCGCCGCCATGGTCGCCGGAACCGTGATCGATCCGTTCAGGCGGATCGGGCTTAGGGAAGTCGATTGGTC
>JAFKFE010000491.1 GCA_017308345.1 Alphaproteobacteria bacterium
CTGCACACTTTTCCTGGAATTGCCTGACCTGCGCTTGCCGGACGACCCGCTACCGGCCTAAATCCATGGATCGGGAAACGGCATTTCGGGCATGGCGATGAAAGACGGCGAGGTCTTCGGCACGACGCAGGCGGGCGAGGCCGTGCGCCGGTTCACGATCCGGGGAGGCGGCCTCACCGCCAACATCATCGGCCTCGGCGCGATCGTCCAGGATCTCAGGCTCACCGGCCATGACGCGCCGCTTGTGCTGGGCTACGACCGCTTCGAACCTTACGAGACCGACCGCGCCTTCTTCGGCGCCGTCGTCGGCCGCTTCGCCAACCGCATCGGCGGCGGCCGCTTCACCATTGCCGGCAAGCGCTACCAGGCCGAACGCAATTTTCTCGGCAAGCACACGCTGCATGGCGGCTCGGAGGGTTATTTCCACCGGCCGTGGACCGTCTCGCTGCATGGCCGCGATTTCGTGACGCTGACATTGCACGATCCGGACGGCGCGATGGGCTTTCCCGGCGCGCTCGATGTCACCTGCACCTACCGGCTGAAGATTCCCGGCACGCTCAGCATGGAGCTGACCGCGACCTGCGAGGAGCCGACGCTCTGCAATCTCGCGCAGCACTCCTATTTCAACCTCGACGATGGCGGGGCGGGCGACATTCTCGACCACAGGATGATGCTCAACGCCGGCGCCTACACGCCCGTCGATGACGAAATGATCCCGACCGGCGTGGTGAAGCCGGTCGACGGCACGGCTTACGATTTCCGCCAGGCGCGGCCGCTGCGCATGGAAATGGAGGGCGAGCAGCTTCGCTACGACATGAATTTCTGCCTTGCCTCCAGCCGTGGGCCGCTGCATCAGGCGGCCTGGGTGCAAGGCGCCAATACCGGCGTCGAGATGGAAGTGTGGACCACCGAGCCAGGCCTCCAGCTTTATATCGGCCAGTATGTCGCGCCGACGTCGCCGGGTCTCGACGGCCGCCGCTACAAGGCGTTTTCGGGCTTCTGCCTCGAAGCGCAGACCTGGCCGGACGCGCCGAACCGGCCTTATTTTCCGCAGGCGACGCTGTGGCCGGGACAGATCTATCATCAGGTGACGGAATACCGGTTCCGTCTTCCGTAAGGTTCGTTGATTTGAAGCGATGGCTGCCGTAGCTTCTACGGCGTTCAATTGTCGAAGGCCGCGCTCAATGTCTCGAACGGGGCAAGGGCGCCGCGAACCTGCACGACCGCGGCGGCGACGCTGTGCGCGCGGCGCGCGGCCTCGGCGGGTGGATGGCCGGCAAGCCTCGCGGCAAGGTAGCCGCCGTTGAAGGAATCGCCAGCGCCGGTGGTATCGACGGGGGCGGCCACGTGCACCGCGTCCACGGTTTGCGAAGCGCCGTTCAGCGCAATTAGGGCCGGCTGCTCGCCATTCTTGACCACGACCTCGCCGGTCAGCTTGCCAAGGCGCTCCGCCGTCGCCCGCGGCGTCGGATCCCCGAACAGCATCTGCTCGTCCGGAAAAGTCGGCAGCGCGATGTCGGCGATGGCGAGCGCATCTTGGATCGCGGCCTGCGCCGCCTCGCGGCTCGGCCACAGACGCGGCCGGTAGTTCGGGTCGAAGGCGACGAGCGAGCCGGCCTTGCGGGCCGTCGCAACGGCCGAAAGGAGAGTTCTTCGCGCCGCTTCATCCAGAATTGCCAAGGTGATTCCGGAAAAGTACACAAGCGCCTGGCTTGCAAGGCTTTTTGCCAGCGCGGCCGGGTCGGAGGCGAGCCGGCGCGCGGCCGCGTCGCCTCGCCAGTAGGTGAAGGCGCGTTCGGCTCCTGTGAGCGTGATGGCGTATAGGCCGGGGCGCGCGCCGGCAATGACCGGACTGTTGCCTATGCCAATGCCGTTCTCGGCGAAGAAAGCGATCTGGTCGCGCGAGAAGGGGTCGTCGCCGAAGGCCGACAGATAGGTCGCGGGCCGGCCCGGGCTCAACGCGTGCAGTGCCCAGAGCGTGTTGAAGGTGTCGCCGGCAAAGCCCATGCGCCAATTGTCGCCGCTCTGTCCCGACAGTTCGATCATGCACTCGCCGATCGACGCGATACCCTTGGCGGCCATGTGGGCTTATCCTTCTTAAGGTCTTGTTGCTGTAGCTTTTCGCGGCCGGCAGCGCCATGCTTGGCTACCGGTGAATTTTGCGCCAGAAGCGATTTCCCACAGGCAGGGCGGGACGCGATAGGCGGCCCGTAACGTTAGCAGCCGAAGAGGAACGGGTTTGGCATCGATATGGCGTTACATTCTTGCGGGTCTCGGTCTGGCCGCCCTGCTGGTCGGCATCGTGGCCGCGGTCTATCTGACGCTGCCGCAATCGACGT
>JAFKFE010000492.1 GCA_017308345.1 Alphaproteobacteria bacterium
CGGCGGAGAGCGTCACGCCGCGCAGGACATCCGCGGCATCGTAGCGAACAACGACGTCAGAAACTTCAAGCATCGTGCTTGCCCGAACTACCAAGATATGCCTTGATCACTTGCGGGTCCTTTGAGACGTCGCCTGCGGCGCCATCGAAAATCCGCTCGCCAAAATTGATGACCACCACCCGGTCACAAACGCTGAGCACGGATTTCACATCGTGCTCCACGAGAAGGACCGTCACCCCTCTCTCCCGCAGGAGGCGCATCTTGGCGACTATGCCGGCCTTCTCGGAAGGGTTTAGTCCCGCAAGCGGCTCGTCGAGCAAGAGGAGTTTCGGTGCGGCGGCGAGTGCGGTCGCGATCGAAAGCGTCCGCTGCGTGCCGGCGGGCAGCATCCTTGCAGGCATGTCCCTTGCTTCGGAAAGACCAAGAAAGTCCAGGATTTCCAACGCGCTCTCACGAACGTCGGCAACCGGATTTGTCCGGCTCCCACGCCGCAGGTGATGCCCGATCTCGACGTTTTCGAGAACCGACATATCGCGGTACAGGCTGGTGAGTTGAAAGGTCCGGACAAGTCCTCGCGCGGCGACGGCATGCGGCGTCTTGCCCGAGATGACTTCGCCTCCGAGGCGCACCTTTCCCGACGTTGGCGCGAGGAATCCGCTGATCATGTTGAACGTGGTCGTCTTGCCCGAGCCGTTGGGTCCGATGAGACCGCGAATCTCCCCTTCCCTGACGTTGAAGCTGACGTCCCTGACGGCGACCAGTTGGCCGAATTTCCTGCCTATGTGATCGACTTCGAGCATAGGATCAATTCGCCTTCCGCTGCCAGGGAAGGAACCGCCTGCCTGTTCCCCGGCGAAACCCGAGAATGCCCTCGATGCCGTCCGGCATCAGCAGCACGACAATGATGACGCTAATGCCCCAGAAGAACGGGACGATGTCCGGCGTGCTCCTGAATATCTCCTCGAGCGAGGTCAGATACAGGAGGCCGATAATCGGGCCAAAGAACGTCGACGTTCCTCCCACGATCGCCGCGGCGACCATCTTGAACATGACGGTGGCTCCGAAATCCGTGGGACTCACGATGCCGTTAAACGAAGCCAGAAGAACAACTCCGAGGCCCGCAACGGCCGAGCGGTATTGATGCCAATCGATTCCGACAGTTCCTCGTTCGCCGCCACGGCCTTGATGGTGCGGCCGACATTGGAACGGTCGACGGAATAGAGAACCGCAAATACGACCGTGAACAGCAAAAGCACGAGGTAGTAGAAATTGAAGTTCGACTGGAACGATATCTCGGCGAACGCGGGCGGGCGCTTAAGGAAAGGGATGCCGTAAGCGCCGCCGGTGATGTTCGTGAACTGCAGGAAGCACTGGCGGATGGCCTCGGCCGCCGCCGAGGTGCTGAGGAAAAAGTAATAGTGTCTCGTCCGCAGAACGGGGTAGGCGAGAATGGCGGCGCCAATCCCGGCGACAAGCGGCCCCGCCACGAGCGCAGCCCAGAACGACCACCCCCCCGACATCGTCATCAGCGCCATCGTATAGGCGCCAAGTCCCATCAGCGCCACCTGCGCGAAAGACCAGCCGCCCATCGTGGTGATCAGCCTATAGCCTAGGAGAACCGTCGCGTTGATGCCGAACAGAATGACAGCTGTCTGCCAGTAGTTGGTCAGGCCAAGCGGCAATATGGCGAGTGCGCAAAGCGCGACGACACCGAAGAAAGCGCCCTTTGCGGTAAACATGAATGGAGCCCGGTTCATTCCTTCACCCCCAGCAGGCCGTTGGGGCGGAAAGCCAGGATCAGGAGCATGATCAGGGCATCCATCATCGGCGAGAACTGGCCATAGCCGACCGAAGTCAAAAGGGTATCCAGCGCGCCAAACAGGAAAGCGGCGACAACAGCACCAGGGATGGAGCCGATACCGCCGACAATTATGATGATGAATGCGCGCCAGATGGCTTCGGAACCCATGAAGGGATTGATGCTCATCACGCTGCCCATCATGACGCCGGACATCGCCGCGAGCGCGCAACCAATCACCATCGTGGTAAAAGCGACCCGCTCAATGCTGATGCCCTGAAGCGTTGCGCCCGTCTTGTTCTGGGCAGCGGCGCGTATGGCACGTCCCGTGACCGTGCGCATGAGCAGATACCAAAGCCCGAAGATCATGCCGAAAGTGACGATGACAACGACAAGCCGCTGCATAGGCATGATCATGCCGGCAAACCGCACAATGCCCGGAAAGAGAGGGGGCACATAGCGGCCAACAGACCCGACGGATTGCACCATCACGACTTGCAGAACGTAACTCAAACCGAGCGTAGCCATGAAGATGGAGAATGAACGGTCGCCAAGAGGCTGAACGAGCAGCTTTTCGATCACCCCGCCCAACATTCCCACGACGATGCTCGCGCCGACGAACGCGGCAAGAAGAATGAGCAGGTTGGACACTTCACCCTGCATCATCGTCACGGCCGCAAAGAGACCGTAGGCGCCCAACATGAACAACTCGCCGTAGCTGTAGTTGATCGTTCGCATGACGCCGAAGATCAGCGCGAGGCCGATCGAGAACGACATGTAGAATGTGCTGAGGAATAATATGTTGGCAACGATCTGCATGTGCGGTTCACTAGCTGAGCCGCGCCGACCGGCTTGGGTCGGCGCGGACCTTCATGGGCATTTTGAACAATGCCCCCATTGGCCTCAGCCCTTGAATACCTGGCCGCCAGCCTCAAGCTTGGGAAGCGCAGCGGCGCCATTTGCCGCCCACCAGGCCGCCGGATCGACCACGCCATCGACTGTGAACGCGCCAGACGCATCCGTATTGTAGATCGGCAGCGGCGTCAGCAGGTGATGATTTGCGCCGAAGATGTCCTGGCCGCCCCACTTCGAAGCGCCGAACACCGGGTGATTGACAGTCTCCATCTTGTAGAGCGCGTCCATGACGGCGGCGGCATCGATCGACGGCGCGGCAGCCAGACCCACCTCGACCGTTCCGAGCGCGCAGTATGTGGCGCTGGCGTCGGTGGTCCACTCTTTCTCGCCGAACTTCTTCAGGTAACGCTGGTAGAAGTCGTGCGCGCGGGGGCTGAAGGTAGGCTCGGCAGCCTCGACGGTGAAGGCACCATAGAGGCGCCCGGCGATCGACTGGCCGCTGTTGCGTTGCAGGATGTAGGGAAGGATCCACTGCTCCCCGGCGAACACGCCGGTGAAGCCGAGCTGGTTCATCGTCTCGACGAGTTGCGCCTGCTGCGCGGGCACGAGCCCCATCTGGAAGAGCATGTCCGGCTGCGCCGCCGCGACAGGGGTGAGCAGGCCGAGCATGTCGGAGGCAGCCGCCGGATCGTAGCTCTGGTTGTGCACGATTTCGACGCGGCCGCCAAAGGCTGCGCTAGCGGCTTCCGCATAGGCCTCCGCGGCGCGCCCGAAATGGCGC
>JAFKFE010000493.1 GCA_017308345.1 Alphaproteobacteria bacterium
AATTGAAGTCCGTATGCCTTTGCTACGCTCGAACACAGCGGATAAATTCATTGTGGACCGCCGTAAACCGCACCGCAACAGCGATGTGGCGCGCGCGGTGCGCAAGACGCGCGACCGCCTTTCGCAGCAGGCCGGCAGCCTGGACTTCGATCGTGAACTCCTGAAACTGCATGCGCGCGCCATGGTGGTCAGCGCGGTCGCGGTCCCGTTGCTCGTGCTTACGGCGGCGGCCGCCGGCCGGCTCGCGGGCCTGGACAACCAGATCATCATCTGGGCCTTCTCGATGCTGCTTTGCTACGCGATCGTCGCTTTCATGTCGCGTCGCGTTGAGCGAACCGAGGCGGCCGAACTCGACCCGGCGCAGACACGCCGCGACTTCCTGATCGGCCATTTCCTGTGCGGCCTCGGCTGGGCGTGGTTCGCCGGGGTCGGCTGCGACACATGCCAGATCGACCTGTTCCATGTGGCCAAGGCCATGGTGCTGCTCGTCGCCATGGCGATGACCGCCGTGATGGCCTCCTCGCTCGGCGGCGCGTTGTTCGCGACCTTTGCCATTCCCGTCGCCGTGTATGTCTACACCATCGCGCGCCTGTGGACGCCGATCGAGGCCATAATGGCGGCGCTCCTCATCGCGGCGCTTCCCTTCTTCGGCTACGTCGCGCGTCATCTCAATCAAGCCTCGCTGATGATGCTTTCATTCCGTTCGGAGAAGGACGCGCTGATTGCCGAGGTGGAGACTGCGAAATCGATGTCGGACGAGGCAAGGCGGCGCGCCGAGGACGCCAATCTGGCCAAGTCGCGCTTCCTCGCCTCGATGAGCCACGAACTCAGGACACCGCTCAACGCCATCCTTGGCTTCTCCGAAGTGATGGCCAACGAGGTGCTGGGTCCGATGAACAATCCGACCTATCGCGATTACGCCCATGACGTGCACGAGTCCGGACAGCACCTGCTCGACCTGATCAACGAGATCCTCGACCTGTCGCGCATCGAGGCCGGCCGCTACCAGCTCAACGAGGAGCCGGTGATGCTGGTGACGATCGTCGAGGACTGCTGCCACATGATGGAATTGCGCGCCCGCAACAAGGATATCCGCATCATCCAGGAGTTCGAAGCGACCTTGCCGCGCCTGTTCGCCGACGAGCGCGCCGTCAGGCAGATCACGCTTAACCTCCTGTCCAACTCGATCAAGTTCACGCCGTCCGGCGGTGAAGTGCGTGTGCGCGTCGGCTGGACGGCCGGTGGCGGCCAGTACATTTCGGTCAAGGACAACGGTCCGGGCATACCGGAAGAGGAAATCCCGGTGGTGCTTTCGGCCTTCGGCCAGGGCTCGATCGCCATCAAGAGCGCCGAACAGGGAACCGGCCTCGGCCTGCCGATCGTGCAGGGCCTGCTCGCCATGCATGGCGGCGAGTTCGAGCTTCACTCCAAGCTGCGTGAAGGCACCGAGGCGATCGCCATCTTCCCGCTGAGCCGGGTGATGGAGGAACTGCCGGCCCTGCCGACCAAGACGGTCGCCGCGCGCGGGCGTCGCTAGGGCAATCTCCGCCGACCCGAGAGCGTGATGTCGAAAAACGCGAAGCGATTTTCGGCCGACATCATGTTCTATTCCTTGACTTAGAGCCGCACGGCCATCGCCATGCCTGAGCTGGTCAGCGCCGCGGCCTTGACGATACCGGCGGCCAGAGCGGCCCCTACCCCTTCGCCATGGCTGATGCCGAAATCGAGCAGTGGCCGCAGTCCGAGCCTTTCGGCAGCCTTGGCGTGGCCAGGCTCGGGCGACAGCCCGGCAAGCAGACAATGATCGAGCGTGCCGGAGTTGGCCGCATGCAGGACAGCGGCAGCGGCAGTCGCCGCGAATCCGTCGAGCAGCACGGGGATCTTCTCCATGCGGGCCGCAAGAATGGCGCCGCAGATCGCGGCGAACTCGCGGCCGCCGACCCGCCGCAGGGCCTCGAGCGGATCGCCGAGGCCGGAACCGTGAAACGCCAGCGCCCGATCCACGACCTCGGCCTTGCGCGCCATCGTCGCCCCGTCGGCGCCCGATCCCGGCCCCACCCAGTCCGCTCCCTTGCCGCCGAACAGCGCGGCGCAAAGGGCAGCCGCGATGGTCGAATTGCCGACCCCGAGATCACCCAGGCACAAGAGATCGGCGCCGCCGGCGACCGCCTCCATGCCGAAGGCCATGGTCGCGGCGCAGCCGCGCTCGTCGAGCGCGGCTTCCTCGGTGATGTCGCCCGTGGGGATATCCAAAGCGAGATCGAAAACGTGCAGGCCGGGATCGTTGGCGATGCAGACCTGGTTGATCGCGGCCCCGCCGGCGGCGCAGAGCTCGAC
>JAFKFE010000494.1 GCA_017308345.1 Alphaproteobacteria bacterium
TAGTTGGTGAAGATGGTGTCGTTGAGCGTCTTCCACTTGATGTCCGGGTAGTTCTTGGTGAAGGCGGTGAAGAAGTCGATGTTCTCGACCAGCGCGTCGGCCCGGCCCTGGGCGATCGCGCGCACCGTATCGGCATTGGTTTCGACCAGAAGCACCTTCGACTTCGGCAGCTTGTCCTTCAGGAAGTCGACGGACCAGTTGCCGCGCATGTTCACCAGCGTCACCTTGTCTGTGTCGAGGTCGGTCCACTTGGTCACGGCAAGTTTGTCGGTGGTCAGCACCGCCATGGATTCGGTGTGCAGCGGCACGGTGAAGTCGATCAGCTTGGCGCGTTCGGCGCTGCGCGTCAGCGCGCCGAGCGAGATGTCGATCTGGTCGGCGACGAGGAAGGGCACGCGCTGCGCCGTTTCGGTCGGCACGAACTCGGCCTTGACGCCGAGCGCCTCGGCGATCTTGTTGCCGACATCGATGTCGAAGCCCTGGAATTCATTGGTCTCGCCATAGGAGCTCATCGGCGGGAAGTTCGGATTGACCCCGATCTTGATGGTGCCCGACTGGATGATCTGGTCGAGCGAGCGGGCCTGCACAGGAGCCACGGCGAGTGCGGCTCCCATCACCGCGATCGATGCGAGCGACAACAATTTACCAAGCATGGAAAAGACCTCCTGTTCCGGTCGGAGCCGGTTTCGAATGTTCCTGTTTATTGTTTGGCCGGAGCGCGTCTGCCCCATTGAGCCCACTTTAAGCTGACAAGTGTGAGCCGCCTCGTCAACAAAAAAGTGTACGGCATACGAACTTTTGTCCGAAAAACTGAAATCTATGCCATGCCGGCGTCGACCCGCAGCAGCTGTCCGGTGATGCCGCTGGCAGCCGGGCTGGCGAGGAAGGCAACGGTGCTGGCGACCTCATCGGCCGTCGCCAGCCTGCCGAGCGCGGTCTGCGCCGCGAGCCCGGCCAGGGCCTCGGCCGCCGGCGTTCCGGTGCGGGCGCGCGTGTTTATGCGTTCGAGCAGCGCGTCCGTCGCGATCGGACCCGGCGCGATGCCGTTGACGCGGATGCCGTGGCGGCCGAGATCGAGTGCGGCGGCGCGCAGGATGCCGAGGACGGCGTGCTTGCTGGCGGTGTAGATGAGCTGCCTTGGATGGGCGAGCAGCGAGTTGATCGAGCCCATGACCACGACGGCGCCGCCATGCGCCGAGAGCGGCGCGATCGCATGCTTGATGGTGGCGAGCACGCCGCGGGCGTTGATCGCCATGACCTCGTTCCATTGCGCCAGGTCGATGTCCACGGTCTCCGACCACGGCGGCACGACACCGGCATTGGCGACGACGATGTCGAGCCGACCGAAATGGGCGACCGTCCGGTCGATCGCGGTCTTGATCGCGCCTTCGTCCGTGACGTCGCCCTCGATGGCGAGGAAGTCGCCCGGCTCGCCCGCTTCCCGGTCCACCGTGCTGCCCCTGGCGCCGTGGCCGGCAAGGCATTTGACGATTGCCGCGCCCAGCCCGCGCGAACCGCCCGTGACGAGGGCGATCTTGTTTTCGAGAAAAAGCGACATTCCTGTTCTCCGTGACCGTCAGGGGCTTGCGAACGTTTTGCATGCACGTAAAATATGTACAGAAGTTCGCAGAGAGAACACAACGTGGCTGGGCGCACAACAGCCTTTCAATCAAAATCCCCCTTTCGATCGGCGATTCCACCGGCGCGAGCCGGCAGGTGGCCGGCCGTGGGAACCGGACTGGAATGAGCATGAACGGCAAGACGGTGATGGTGGAGTTCGACGGCCGCGCGGTCGAGGCGCGACATGGCGAAAGCCTGGCCGCCTGCCTGACGGCAGCGGGCGTGAAAAGCTTCCGCGTCACGGCGCAGGGCGCCGCCCGCGGCCTCTATTGCGGCATGGGCGTCTGCCAGGACTGCCTGGTGGAAGTCGACGGCATGCCCAACCAGCGGGCCTGCATGACGAAGGTCGATCGCCCGCTCAAGGTCCGCTCGGAGGCACATGGCCGGCCGCTGCCGCCGGTTGAGGAACCGCGGGCGACGATCCCCGCCATTCGCGTCGAGCATCCCGAGCTTCTGATCGTTGGGGCCGGCCCCGGCGGCCTGTCGGCGGCGATCGCCGCGCGACGCGCCGGGGCCGAAGTCGTCGTGCTCGATGAACGCTCGAAGCCCGGCGGGCAGTATTTCAAGCAGCCCGATGTCGCCGGCGGGGCGATCGCCGGGCCGGACGCGCAGCATCGCGAGGGGGCGGCGCTGATCGAGACGGCGCTTTCGCTGGGCGTGACGATCCGCAACGGCCTGACCGTCTGGGGCGCGTTCGCGCCGCTGGAATTCGCC
>JAFKFE010001199.1 GCA_017308345.1 Alphaproteobacteria bacterium
AGAAGATCGTCATCGAGCATCTGGGCGTCGATGCCGACAAGGTGACGGAGCAGGCGAGCTTCATCGACGATCTCGGCGCGGACAGCCTCGACACGGTCGAACTCGTCATGGCGTTCGAAGAAGAGTTCGGCGTCGAGATTCCGGACGATGCGGCCGAGACCATCCTCACCGTCGGCGACGCCGTGAAATACATCGACAAGGCCTCGGCCTGAGCCTTTTCGCAGGCATCACCGGGGAGGACCTGCGATGAGGCGTGTCGTCGTCACGGGCCTTGGCCTGCTTTCGCCGTTTGGCATGGGTGTCGAGCACAGCTGGCGGGAATTGCTCTCGGGCCGCAGCGCCTGCCGCCGCGTCACCGAGTTCGAGGTGGACGATCTTGCCTGCAAGATCGCCCACATCATCCCGCGCGGCGACGGCTCGAACGGCACCTTCAATCCGGAGGCCGTTCTCGAGCCGAAGGAACTGCGCAAGATCGGCGATTTCATCCTTTACGGCATCGCGGCCGCCGACGAGGCGCTGGCCGATTCCGGTTGGAAGCCTGAGACGCATAAGGACCAGTGCGCCACGGGCGTGCTGATCGGTTCCGGCATCGGCGGCATCGACGGCATCGCCGAAAACGCGATGATCCTGAAGGATCGCGGTCCGCGCCGCATCAGCCCCTTCTTCATCCCCGGCCAGATCATCAACCTGGTCTCGGGCCAGGTCTCAATCCGGCATGGCCTGAAAGGCCCGAACCACGCGGTGGTCACCGCCTGCTCGACCGGCGCGCACGCCATTGGCGACGCGGCCCGGCTGATCATGTGGGGCGATGCCGACGTCATGGTGGCGGGTGGCGCCGAGGCGCCGATCACCCGGCTGTCGATTGCCGGATTCGCCGCCTGCCGCGCGCTCTCCACCGATCGCAACGACGCGCCGGAAACCGCGTCGCGCCCCTACGACCGTGACCGTGACGGCTTCGTCATGGGCGAGGGCGCCGGCGTCGTCGTGCTCGAGGAACTCGAGCACGCCAAGGCGCGCGGCGCCAAGATCTACGCGGAGGTCACCGGCTACGGACTGACGGGCGACGCCTATCATATCACCGCTCCCGCCGAAGATGGCGACGGCGCCTTCCGCTGCATGACGGCGGCGCTGAACAGAGCGAAGCTTTCGCCGGCCGACGTCGATTACATCAATGCCCACGGCACCTCGACCATGGCCGACACGATCGAGCTTGGCGCGGTCGAGCGGCTGGTCGGCAATGCCGCCTCGAAGATTTCGATGTCGTCGACGAAGTCGTCGGTCGGCCATCTGCTGGGCGCCGCGGGCGCCGCGGAAGCAATCTTCTCGATCCTTGCCATCCGCGACAACATCGCGCCCGCCACCATCAATCTCGACAATCCCGAACGCGAGACGGCGATCGATCTCGTGCCGAACAAGCCGCGCCAGCGCCAGATCGACGTCGCGCTGTCGAATTCCTTCGGCTTCGGCGGCACCAACGCCTCGCTCGTGTTCCAGCGGTATAGTGGCTGAAAAGCCGGCCGTAGCAATCCCGGGAAAAGCGCGCAGCGTTTTTCCATCCAGGGTTGCTCAGGAACAGACAGCATAACCGGCAGTCCCGCCACCTGCCGTCATTTTTGCCAAATTCTCCCCTAGCCTTGCGCCGGGGGATTCCTTGCGAGATGAGACGGTAGGGCGCTATGAATACAAATCCGGGCGGCGGGGAATTCGGACAGCGTCAGACCCAAGGACCGATCGTGCCCAAGACAGCCGCCGAAGCCCTGCGCCCCGAGGCAGGCACACCGCCGCCGTCGAAGCGTTCGCGCGCCTCGCGCAGCCAGGTCGTGGTGTTCCTGAATTTCTTCCTGTCCGTGGCGATCCTCGTCGTGCTCGCCTCGGGCGCCGCGCTCTATTTCGGCATGCAGGCCTTCGTCGAGCCCGGCCCGTCCGCCAACGGCGACACCTTCATGATCAAGCCGAACACCGGCGTGCAGGAGATCGCCGATCAGCTGGAGCGGCGCAGCCTGATCAGCGACGCCCGCATCTTCCGGCTCGGCGTGCGCGCCACCGGCAATGAATCGGCGCTGAAGGCCGGTGAATATGCCATCAAGCCGCGCGCCTCGATGCGGGACATCATGGAGCTCTTCAAGAGCGGCAAGTCGGTGATGTACTCGCTCACCATTCCCGAAGGGCTGACGGTCGAGCAGGCGCTGCAGCGTGTGGCCGACCAGGAAGCGCTGACCGGCGACATGCCGCAGACCTTGCCGTCGGAGGGCAGCATTGCCACCGACACGCTGCGTTTCACACGCGGCGCCACCCGCCAGCAGATGGTCGACAAGCTTGTCGCCGACCAGAAGAAGCTGGTCGAGGACGTCTGGTCGCATCGCGCGCCCGACCTGCCGATCGCCAACATCGATGATTTCATCACTCTGGCCTCGATCGTCGAGAAGGAAACGGGCAGGAGTGACGAGCGCTCGCGCGTTGCCGCCGTCTTCCTCAACCGCCTGGCCAAGGGCATGCGGCTGCAGTCCGATCCGACCATCATCTACGGCCTGTTCGGCGGCAAGGGGAAGCCCGCGGACCGGCCGATCTACCAGTCGGACCTCGACAAGCAGACGCCCTACAATACCTACATGATCAAGGGCCTGCCGCCGACCCCGATCGCCAATCCGGGGCGCGCGGCGCTGGAAGCGGTCGCCAATCCGTCGAAGACCGACGATCTCTATTTCGTCGCCGACGGCAATGGCGGGCATGTCTTTGCCGCGACGCTGGAAGAGCACAACCAGAACGTCGCGCGCTACCGGGCGATGCAGAAGAAGCAGGCCGATGCCGCCGCCAAGGCTGCCGGCCAGACGACGGCGCCAGCCGCCCCGGATGGCAGCGCCGACGGCAATGACGCCGCCGATGGCGGCGAGAACGGCGATGCCGGAGGCGACGCCGCGCAATAGAGCCGAATCAGGCCGCGCCGGAAGCGCGCGGCGGTGCCGGGACATTCATCGGACAAAGGCCTGAAGCGCATCGCCTCGATCCGTTCGGCGCTATGCGTTTAGGGTCGCCGCGCGCGTCCTTTGACGCGACGCCATATTCATGTTTTGAGGGAGCGTCGGCGATCGTCCGGCTTTTTTGAGGCGCGTAGCGCCGGGCCATGTGCGCTGGCCGGCGACAGGGGATGACAGGCACGATGAACCTGCAAAGCATGACCGGCTTCGCGCGGTCCGCCGCCGAAAGCGACGGTACCTCGATCGCCTGGGAGGTGAAATCGGTGAACGGCAAGAGCGCCGAGGTGAGGTTGAGGTTGCCGCAAGGTTTCGACCGCCTGGAGACCGCCGTCCGGCAGACCGTTCAGAAGCGCTTCGCGCGTGGCAATTTCCAGGCCACGTTGACCGTCGGCCGCGCCGCCGCCAGGCAAGCCCAGCCCGTGGTCAACGAAGCGTTCCTCAAGGATCTGGCGGGGCTGGCGAAGCGCCTGCAGGAGCAGTTCGGCACCAACCCGGCTACCGCCGACGGCCTGCTCTCCCTGCGCGGCGTGCTCGACATACCAGAAGCCATCGAGACCGACGAGGAGCGCGCCGCCCTTGATGCCGCGATCCAGTCGGCGCTCGAGGTGGCGCTCGCCGGCCTGGAGCAGGCGCGCCGCGGCGAGGGCGCGGCGCTGGGCGCGCTGCTTGCGGGCCATATCGACGCCATCGAGGCGCTGACGCTGAAGGCCGAAGCCGACCCGTCGCGCGAGCCTGCGGCAATCCGGGAGCGCATCGCGGAGCAGGTACGTCTCCTCATGGACGCTTCGGCCAATCTCGATGCTGTGCGCCTGCATCAGGAGGCAGCCTTCCTCGCCACCAAGGCTGACATACGCGAGGAGATCGACCGGCTGAAGACCCATGTCGTGTCCGCGCGGGCATTGCTCAAAAGCGAGGGCGCCGTCGGCCGCAAGCTCGATTTTCTCGCGCAGGAATTCAACCGCGAATCGAATACCTTGTGCTCCAAGTCGAACGCCGCCGCGGTCACCGCGATCGGGCTGGAACTCAAGGCGGTGGTCGACCAGTTTCGTGAACAGGTCCAGAATCTGGAGTGACGGGGATGGTTGCCAAGGAGCCGACGGCTGCCAGGGATCTGGGGTCCCGCATCCGCCGCCGCGGATTGATGCTGGTGCTGTCGTCGCCGTCGGGCGCCGGCAAGTCGACGATCGCGCGCAATCTTCTGGAAAGCGATTCGAGCGGACTGGAATTGTCGGTGTCGGTCACCACCAGGCCGCGTCGCGGTTCGGAGATCGAGGGCGTCCACTATCATTTCCGCACCATGCGCGAGTTCGAGCGGTTGCGTGATTCCGACGCGCTGCTCGAATGGGCCGAGGTGCATGGCAATTTCTACGCGACGCCGCGTGAGCCGGCGGAACTGGCGCTGGCCGAGGGCCGCGACATGCTGTTCGACATCGACTGGCAAGGCGCCCAGCAGCTCAAGGAGAAGATGCGCGCCGACATCGTCTCGATCTTCATCCTGCCGCCGTCGATGAAGGAATTGAAGGCGCGCCTGAAGCGTCGCGCCGAGGACCAGGAATCAGTCATCGAGACTAGGCTGAAGAATGCCCGCCTCGAGATCGAGCACTGGAAGGAATACGACTTCGTCATCGTCAACGACGACCTCGACCGCGCCTTCGCCGAGGTTCGGGCCATCGTCGCCGCCGAACGCCTGCGCCGCGACAGGCGACCTGGGCTGTTCGATTTCATTTCCGGGTTGCTGGACGAGAAGACGGAGTAGAGTCGCCTCGATGACTGGCGATATCCGTGATGAGGCGCGCCAGCGGCGCCTCGTCGCCGGCAAAGCTCTCGATCATCGCGTTGAGAACACGCTCGCGCTCGAGAACATCGGCATTGAACAAGAATCCAGCGCTCTCCATCAGCATTGCCAGAAAGGTAAGCTGAGTACGGCCATTGCCTTCTCGGAACGGATGCACGGCGTTGATCTCCGCCAAAACATGCGCGACTTCACCGGCGAAGTCTTCGATAGCAAGTCCGCGAAAATAGTCGGCCTCGGCCATGCCCTCGAAAATTCTGCGCATCTCCTGATCGATGTATTCGGGGTAGCAGAACCAGTTGCCGCCTTTGCCGATGCGAATGGTGCGAACCTCGCCAGCCCATTCGTAAATGTCCTGGAACAGATGATGGTGAACGACTTTGTAGTGTTCATAGTCCAGATTGCCGGTGGGGACCTCTTCAGCAGCTCTGGTCAGAAAAAGCGGTAACTCGAATTCTTCGAGCTTGGCCTGGTCCTCGATGTTCAGCTTGTTGCGAAGAACAGTCGTGCCTGGATAGCATAGCGGATCGTCCCCAGCGGCGTAGACCACCTCCTGATCCTATTTTCGGGACGCTTGTTCCTTGATCAACGCCCTGCGCTCGTCCCCGGTTAGACCGCGCGCGCGGCTCTCCGTCAAAATCGCCTCCATGCGGCGGGACAACTTGAGACCTTCAATGGCGCTTATCTTCTCGCCTCTGTCGCTGGTCAGGACAAACGGGCCCTTTTGCCCGGAGGGGATGACAGTGTGGTTCTTTTTCATCCGACGACAGTACCACGTTCGGTGATTTCTCGGCAATCGTGGCACCCGAGCGGCACCGGGGCTACATCGCGTTCGTCAGCCTTACGAACTCTTCCACGCTGAGCGTTTCCGCCCGCCGCGTCGGGTCGATGCCCGCCCGGGTGAGAAGAGCCTCGCCGCCCAGGCTCTTCACGCTTTGCCTCAGCATCTTGCGGCGCTGGCCGAAGGCCGCCTCGGTGACGCGGCCGAGCTTTCCGCCGTCGACGGGCAGGGGGGACGGGCGCGGCACCAGATGCACCACCGAGGACGTGACCTTCGGCGGCGGCGTGAAAGCCTGCGGCTGCACGTCGAAAGCGATCCTCGCCTCGGTGCGCCAGCCGGCCAGGACGCCGAGCCGGCCATAGGCGTCGCTGCCCGGACCCGCCGTGATGCGCTCCGCCACCTCGCGCTGGAACATCAGCGTCATCGACCGGTAGAAGGGCGGCCAGTCGGCCACCGTCAACCACCGGATCAGAAGCTCGGTGCCGATATTGTAGGGCAGATTGGCAACGATCTTCACCGGGCCGCCATTCGCCTTGCCGGCAAGCGCGGCAAAATCGGTCTTCAGCGCGTCGCCGGGAATGACCTCGAGGCGGCCGGGATAATGGCTGGAAACCTCGGCCAGCGCTTCAAGGCAGCGCTCGTCGCGCTCAATGGCGATCACGCGCCGCGCGCCGTTGAAGAGCAGTGCCCGCGTCAGCCCGCCTGGACCCGGACCGACCTCGATCACCGTCGCTTCGCCGAGATCGCCGGCCGCGCGGGCGATCTTGCCCGTCAGGTTGAGGTCGAGCAGGAAATTCTGCCCGAGCGCTTTCTTGGCCTGCAGCCCATGCTGCTCGATCACCTCGCGCAGCGGCGGCAACCCGTCGATTGTGGTGCGCCCGTTCAAACGGTCCTCATGCGGCCGCGGCCTGCCTGCCGCTGTCGGCCAACCGGCGCGCCAGTCTGAGCGCCGCGATCAGGCTGTCGGCGCGCGCAATGCCTTTGCCGGCGATGTCGAAGGCGGTGCCGTGGTCGGGAGAGGTACGGATGAACGGAAGGCCCAGCGTCACGTTGACCGCCTCGTCGAAAGCGAGCGTCTTTGCCGGGATCAGCGCCTGGTCGTGATACATGCACAGCGCCGCGTCATAGGAGGCGCGGGCGCGCGGATGGAACATGGTATCGGCCGGCAGCGGACCGACAGCGTCCATGCCTTCGGCCTGGAGCGCCTTCACGGCAGGGAGAACGATCGACAGATCTTCCAGGCCGATCGCGCCACCTTCGCCGGCATGCGGGTTGAGCCCGGCGACGGCGAGCCTCGGCCGCGCGATGCCGAAGCGGCTCTTGAGATCATTGGCGGTGACGCGCGCCGTGGCGACGATCAGTTCCGTGGTGAGCACCTTCGGCACTTCGGCCAGGGGGATGTGGATGGTCACCGGGACGGCGCGCAATTCCGGTCCTGCCAGCAGCATCACCGGCGTCACCTCCCTGCCGGTGTGGCGCGAGGCCAGGTGCGCCAGATATTCGGTGTGGCCGGGAAAGCCAAATCCCGCGTCGTAGAGCGGCTTCTTGGCGATCGGGCAGGTGACCACAGCGGCGGCGCGGCCGGCGAGACAGTCGGCGACGGCGCGGTCGATGGCTTCGATGGTGCCGGCGGCATTGGCCAGGTGCGGCTTTCCCGGGCTGTCGACATGGCGCGCATGGAGCGGCACGACGGGAAGCGCGCGGGCAAAATGATGCGCCGCCTGTCCCGGCAACGTCTCGGCAACCGTCACATTCGCGCCGATGAGGCGGGCGCGGGCTTCGACCAGGGCGGGGTCGGCGATGAGATAGAAGGGCGGCACCCCGGCGCTGTCGCCCGCCTGCCAGGCGGCGATGGCGATCTCGGGTCCGATACCCGAAGGGTCGCCGACACTGAGCGCCAGCGGCGCGTCGGTCTTCCGCGAGCTCATGCGGTGGGCTGACTGCGGTATCGCATGCTTGCCGCTCAGCGCATGATGCCGAAAAATGTGCAGCTGTTCTCGGGCGACATCATGCTCCATTTCTTTGATTGAGAGACGGATTCGGGCCGATCCGACCCGACGAAGTCATCCGGCTCTAGCGTTCGACGATCTTGGCCTTCTGGCGCAGTTCGTCGACATATTTCTTGCTGAGCGCGTCGGCGTCCTTGTCGTTGCCGCCTTCGGCCTGGAACACCATCTGCGCGGCCTTATCGTCGGAAACCTCGCGCGAGGAGCAGATGCCGATGAACTCCACGCCGCGTTCGGTCTCTCGCGTCGGTGTCGCGCCGCCGACCTTGGTTGCCTTGATCTGCTCGGCCCAGTCGGGCGGCAATTGCGGCGCCAGGACGCGGCCGAGATCGCGCACGGTGACGTCGATCAGCCCCTTGGCGAACTCGCGCGTGGTGTTGCAGCCGCTGAAGCGGGCACGCATGGCGTCGGCCTCGCGCTTGCGTTTGGCGAGCGTGGCGGCGCGCTCGGACGCCGGCACCACGAAGATCACCTGCTGCAGCATGTATTCCGTGGCGGTCGGCTTGGCGCCGCCCTTGTCTAGCATGCGCCGCACGGCGTCCTGCTCGGTCACCGAGCCGCCTTCGCCGGAACGGTAGCGCGCGCCGAGCGCCTGGTTCCATGCCATCTGGGCGCGGATGAACTCCTTGAAATGTTCCTTGGTGACGCCCGACTGCGTCATGATCGCGTCGAGCTTCGCCAGCGGCATCTTGTTGCCCGAGGCGAAGCGCTGGTAGGCGGCGTCGACCTGCTGGTCGGTGATGCGGATGCCGAGCCGCTTGGCCTCGGCCAGCCGCAGCGTCTGGTCGATCATCTCCTGCGCGGCGTCGCCCTTCTTGCGCTGCAGCTTGAAGAAGGCGGCGCGGTGCGCGATGTCGCCGGTGGTGATCGGTATGCCGTTGACGACGTATTTGATCTCCGCCGCGAAAGCGGGCTGCACGACGGCCGTGACCGAAACCGAGGCCGCCGCCATCAGAAGCGCCAATCCTGCCGAAAACAGGTATTTCCTCATCTTACCTTCCAATTTCCCCGCCCCAATTTGTCGGCACGACAGCGCCGCGCGTCCTCCGAACGCCTGCGCGATGCGGCCGACCCAATGCCTGTCCTATGCGGCGAAACGATGTCGCCTGCGCATGGCCCCGAGAATCAGTGCATTTTCGGGGGTTCACGCTCCAAATCAAGATCCAAGGCACCACCGGCACCCGGCTCGCAAGCCACGCGCCGGCCCTCGGTTACTGGATGGTATCGATGGCGCTGGTCGACGAGCCGAAATCGCCCAGCGTGCGGAACGACAGGTTGAAGCCGATATTCTGCGACACTTCCTTGGTTATGGTATCGCGTGTCTGAGAATACGTCATGATGTAGGTGAAGCAGGAGTCATTGTAGGCGAAGCCGACCCCGTCCTTGACCAGCACGTTGCTCTGGATGTCGTAGGTGCCGGTGCCGAACAGCCGCCAGTTCTGCGCCAGATGCGTCGAGGCTCCGAGCGTGACCTCGTGGCGGTCGGTAGTGAAGCCATAGAGCGGCTGCGCCTCGATGAAGGCGTATTTGGCGCTGAGCGATATCGGCAGGCTGGAATAGGCGGCCTTCACTTCGGCGCGCCTGACCTCGAATGTCTGCTCGTCGAAACGCCCGCTCAGCGAGCCGGAGAAGCCGCTCGGGCTGTTGAAGCCGACAAGGCCGACATAGTCCGAGGTCCGCTTGTCCAGGCCGGACTCGGCGCCGACATTGACGAGATCGGGGGCGGCGAAGGAGTTCAGGCCCGCGAGCTGATAGGACTGGCCGAAGATGGCGTTCGTGGCCCAGCCATTGTCGTAGGCGCCTGAATAGCGGAAGCCGACATTGGCGCGCGTGCCGCCCTCTATGCGGTCATAGCCCGAGAATTTGTCGCGCTCGAACAGCGTGGTGGCGTCGAAGACGAAGCTCTGCGAGTCTTCGTTGGGAACGGCCAGTCCGCCGACATATTGCTCGTTCGGGCGCACAAAGACCTGCGCGGTCGGCTCCAGGATGTGGCTGGAGCTCGGCATCGAGAACAGCAGCGGCCAACGCGCCTCGAGGCCGAGAGTGGCCATGTAGCGGGCAAGCGACGAGCGCATGTCGACGTCTTGGCCGAGATTCGTGCCCATCTGGTTGACGGCGGCGAGCGAAGCCGAATTGGCGTTGACATAGCCGGCATCGCCGCGGAAGGCGAGCAACGGCGTCAACTGCAGTCCGCCATCGGTGGTGAAGGTGCGCTTCCATTCGGCTTCGGCGGTGATCCGGCTCGACTCGCCCTCGACGCCGCGCACATTGTTGACGGACGTGTCGTCGAGCGGATTGGCCAGCACCGCATCCAGCCGGTTGCGGCTGATGACACGCGCGTTGACGTTGAACGACAGCTGGCCGCCGGCCACCGATGTGTCGGGAATATAGGCGTAATCGAGCGACGGCAGCACCCAGGGCTGCTTGGCCGCGCGCGCCGTCGGATCGCTGGACAGCGTATCTTCCTGCACCTCGAAGCGCATGGCGCGAACATCGAAATAGTTGCGGTCGCTCAAGCCGGTCAGATAGATCGACGACTGGTGTGCGAGATCGCTGTAGCCGTCGATGTTGTAGGTGCGCGAGAAGTCCTTGTCGGTCTGCAGCAGCACGTCCCAGCCGAAGTTCCAGCGCTCGTTGATGGCGAACTGGCCCTTGGTGCCCATCATGCCGCGGAACTTGTTCGGATCGCCGGGCTCGCCCGAATCGACGACATAGCGGTTGCCGGTGCCGATGAACGCATCGGGATTCTGCTGGTTGATGCCGGCGATCTTCAACGAGTACTCGCCGTTGTTGAAGCGCTGGCGCCACTCGGCCTCGCCGAGGAAGCCCTGCTTGGTATAGCCGCTGCCGGTGACGGTGAGGTCATAGGTCGGCGACAGCGCGAAATAATAGGGGACTTTCACGCCGACGCCGAGATGGTTGTTGTAGACGATGCCGGGGATCAGGAAGCCGCTCTTGTGCTTCACGGTAGGGTCGGCGATCTCGAAGGCCGGCAGATAGGCAAGCGGGAAGCCGAAGAACTCGAAATTCGAGTTCTCGAAGCGGACCGTCTTCTTCTCGCCGTTCCAGATGATCTTTCGCGCCTTGATGCGCCAGGTCGGCGCTTTGTCCGGCTTGTCCTCGCAAGGTTCGCAGGCGGTGTAGACGCCATTGTGGAAGGTGGTCAGCACGCCGCCCATGCGCTCGGCGCTCTCGGCGGCGAAATAGGCCTTGTCGATCGTCTCGACGCGCAGCGCGTTGGTGAAGCCGTCGGCGAAGTCGTCGGTGATGTCGATATGGTCGGAATTGACCTTGGTGCCGTCGCTGTTGATGAGCTCGACGGCGCCGCTGGCCACGAGGCGCTTGGTGTCGCGGTTGTACACCACGCGCTGGGCGACGAGCTTGTTGCCGCCATAGTCGATCTGCACACCGCCGACGGCCGTCACCGTGTGCTTGTCGTTGTCATAGACAAGCGTATCGGCGGCCAGCAGCATCTGCGTGCCGGACGGGACGGGCTTGGCAGTAACGGTCTGCGCCAGCGCGGGTGCCATCGGCACCGCACAGGCGAACAGACATGCCAAGGCGGTCGCCCCATAGAGGCGTGCCAAACCGGCCTGCCTATGGCTGCGCAAAACCGCCTCCCTCACTAGCCGTCTTCCTTGTATAGCAGAAACGTCACCCCAAAGAACATAGCCACGACGACTGGAACCCATGCTGCCACCACAGTAGGCACGAATCCAGCCACACCGAATGCCTTGACCAGTACCGAAACGACATAAAGCAGAAAGCCGGCCACGACGCCACCCAGAATCATCGTTGCCGACTGCCCCATTCGCGCAAATCGCATTGAAACCGTTGCGGCAATCAGCGTCATGGCGACGAGAAGGAACGGCAGCGCCACCAGCGAATCAAACTGCATGGCGAAGGCATTCGCCTTCAGCCCGAAGGAGCGGGCGACCTCGATCTTGCGCGGCAGCTCGTAGAAAGGGATGGTTTCCGGGCGCGCCAGGCGCTCCTGAACGAATTCCGGCTTTAGGTTGGTCGCCACCTTGTCGGTCGCCAGCGTCTGGATATTGCCCCCCTTGAAGACCTTGACGTCCTGCAATTCCCAGTAGCCGTCGCGCAGGAAGGCCTTGGCCGCGTCCTTGCGCTCGGCGATGTTGCCCTGCTGGTCGAGGACGAAGAACACCGCGTCCGCCATCTCCAGCCCCTGATTGAGGATGGCGCGGGCGCCGATGATGGTGTCGCCTGATTCGGTCTTCTGCCTGAGCCACGGCGTGACGTTGGTGGTCACGGCGTTCGATTTGCCGGCCCTGAGGTCGTTCTCCATCTGCTCGGACCAGGAAAAGCCATGCGCGGCGATCGGGTTCATCACCGCCACCGAAAGCACGCCGAACATCAGCGCGCCGACGCAGCACGGGAACAGGAACTGCCAGGCCGAAACGCCGGCCGAGCGCGCGATCACCAGTTCGTAGCGGCGGTTGAGCGACACGAGCGTCGCCATTGCCGAGAACAGCCCGACGAACGGCACCGTCTGCAGCATAATCATCGGCATCCTGAGCGCCGAGATGGCGAAGGCCGTGCCGTAGGTGAAACCCGGCAGTCCGGTCGTGCGGCCGGACAACTCCGTGAAATCGATCAGGAACACCAGCGCCAGCAAGCCCAGGAAGAACCAGAAGGTGATCGAGACGTAACGGAAGAAGAAGTAGCGGCCCAGCGTCCAGCCCATGGTCAGGCTCCCTGGCCCGACGTGCGCCGGGCGAGCCAGAGCTTGAAAGCCTGCCAGTTGTCGCTGGCGCGCCTGGCAAGATTCGTCAGCCAGTCTGCCCAACTGACCGGCAATTCCATGCTGCGCGACGAGATGATGAACCAGACCGAAACCGCCGAGGCGACGAACGGTATGACGTAGAGCAGGTAGACATAGTACCAGACCCTGTCGGCCTTTCCGGCTGCGAAGAAGCCCAGCCAGCGCACGAAAAGCGCTATCGCGATCGCCGTGATCAGCGGATTGATGCGCGCCTCCCGGTGCGAGCGTGCATCGCCGGCGACGGCAAGCGCGATCAGCGCGAACACCAGCGAATAGGACCATTCGGCGAAGCGCTGGTTCAGCTCCGCCCGATAGCTGCCCGGGTCGCGCTGGAACATCCTGTCGTTGGGATCCGGGTTGAGCAGATACGTCGTCGTCCGGTCCTTGGGCAAAAGCGATATCTCGTTCGCCGCCGACATGAAGGCCGACATGTCGAAGGCGTAGGAGGTGAAGCGGATGACGGAGAGGTCGCCGGTCACCGATTTGCGGTTGATGACGCCGTCATTCATCATCAGCACCTTCTCGTCGCCCTTTTCGACGATGCTGCCGGTCTTGGCGTAATAGGTGAGGCTGGCGCCTTCCTCGCGCGAATCGGCCACGAAGATGCCGCCCAGCCTGTTGCCGGGAAGCCGTTCGCCGATCTGCAGATACAGCCCCTCGTCGATCTTGCGGAACGTGCCTTCCTGGATGATCAGCGACACGAGGTCGGCGCGCGAGGCCGCCACCAACTGGCGGTTCTTCTGCCTGGCATAGGGGTCGATGGCGTTGTCGACAATGAAGGAAAACGCGCAGGCAAAAGCCGCGAGCAGCAAGATAGGCTTGGCGATCGTCCAGCGCGAGGCGCCGGCGGCGCTGAGCACGGCGAGTTCCGAATCGGTGTTCATCGCGCTCAGCGTCTGCGCCACCGCCACCACCAGGGCGAACGGCACCACGATCGGGATGATCGAGGGGATGATGAGCGCGGCGACTTCGAAGAAGGTCAGCGCCGACTGGCCGTTGTCGGTGACGAGGTCGATCTTGGCCAGCACCTGCGTCGTCCACACGATTGCCAGCGTCCAGACCAGCGCCGCGAGGAACATCGTCAGCGCGCGGCGCATGATGTAGCGTTCAACGACCTTCATGAAGGCTTTTCTCGATTTTGCCGAACGGCATCATGTCCGCCGACAAGGTAGTCATCCGGCGTCGCGCGCACAACTGGGTCATGGGCGGTTCGCTCCGGTTTGTCGCCCCACGCCGCGTTCCCCGGCGCGGCGGAGTCTCCGCGTCAATGGATAAGAAATGCAAAACATCGATGGTTAACAGCAGGTTACGGCAACAGGCTAAGGTCGTGCCGAGGCGAATCCTTTGTCCACGGTAGCGCAGATATAGACAGCGATTTCGGCCAAAGTCTTGCCAAATGGGTGAAAACGACCAAATGTCGCGCACGCTTGCCAAACCTCGCGCTCGCTGAAAATTATCTTTGCCGGCACCTTGCGGCCACCCCCGAAAGCAGGACCTGATGACGTCGAGACCAACCATTTCTTTCGCCAAATTCGCCGCGCCGAAAAAGGGCAGCGTCTTCGTGTTCGCGGCCGACGGCGGCGGGCTCGGCGAGGCGGCGAAGGCCTGCGATCCGGCCGGTGCATTGGCCCGCGCGTTTCCGGTCGCCGATTTCTCCGGCAAGTTCGCAAGCTCGGCCGAGGTGCTGGCGCCGGAAGGAACGTCGGTCGACCGGCTGGTGGCGATCGGCGCCGGCAAGGTCTCGGCCCTCGACGACAATGCCTGGCTGAAGCTCGGCGGCGCGGTTGCCGCATCGCTGCGCAAGGCGACCGAGGTGGCCGTCATCCTCGATCTGCCGGAACTGCGGCCCGACGGCGGCCAGGCGGCGAGCCTTGCCGCCGGCCTCCTGCTGCGCAGCTATTCCTTCGACAAATACAAGACCAGGAAGGATAGGGAAAACGGGCAGTCCGACGCCAGGAAAGCGGAGGCGGCCAAGCCAGCGAAGATAACCATCCACTGCGCCGACCCGGCCGCCGCGAAGAAGGCCTTCGCCGGCGAGGAAGCGGTTGTCGACGGCGTGCTGCTTGCGCGCGACCTCGTCAACGAGCCGGCAAACGTGCTGGGGCCCGTCGATTTCGCCGAACGCGTCAAGGCGCTGGAGCAACTCGGCGTCGAGGTCGAGATCCTCGCTGAAAAAGAGATGAAGAAGCTCGGCATGGGCTCGCTGCTCGGTGTCGCTCAAGGCTCGCCGCGCGGCGCCCGCCTGGTGGTGATGCGCTGGAACGGCGGCAAGGCCAAGGATGCGCCGCTTGCCTTCATCGGCAAGGGCGTCACCTTCGACACCGGCGGCAATTCGATGAAGCCGGCCTCGGGCATGGAAGACATGAAGGGCGACATGGGGGGCGCTGCCGCCGTCACCGGGCTGATGCGTGCGCTCGCCGCGCGCAAGGCCAAGGCCAATGTGGTCGGCGTCATCGGCCTGGTTGAGAACGCCGTCGACGGCCATGCCCAGCGTCCGGGCGACATCGTCACCTCGATGTCGGGCCAGACCATCGAGGTGCTCAACACCGATGCCGAAGGCCGCCTCGTCCTGGCCGACGCGCTCTGGTATGCCAACGACCGTTTCAAGCCGAAATTCATGATCAACCTGGCGACGCTCACCGGCGCCATCATGGTGGCGCTCGGCCAGCACTATGCCGGCCTCTTCTCCAACAATGACGAGCTCGCCGGACGGCTGTTCGGCGCCGGCCAGGCCAGCCAGGAGCGGCTGTGGCGCATGCCGCTCGGACCCGAATACGACAAGCTGATCGATTCCAAGAACGCCGACATGAAGAACATCGGCGGCCGCTATGGCGGCGCCATCATCGCCGCGCAGTTCCTGCAGCGCTTCGTCAAGGACACGCCCTGGGCGCATCTCGACATCGCCGGCACCGCGATGGGCGCGCCGTCGAGCGAGATCAACCAGTCCTGGGGTTCCGGTTTCGGCGTGCGCCTGCTCGACCGGCTGGTGCGCGACCACTACGAGGGTTAGGACTCCCCGGGATGGCCGACATCCTGTTCTACCACCTGACCGAATCGACGCTGGAGGAGGCGCTGCCGGGCCTGCTTGAGCGCAGCATGGAGCGCGGCTGGCGCGCGGTGGTGCAGACGGGCACGGAAGAGCGCCGCGACGCGCTCGACCAGCATCTGTGGACATTCCGCGACGATTCCTTCCTCGCGCATGCCACCGATCGCGAGGCCTATCCGGCCGAGCAGCCGGTCCTGCTCACCACGGGCGAGGGCAACCAGAACGCCGCGCAGATCCGCTTCCTGGTCGACGGCGCCCGCCCGCCCGAGCTTTCCGGCTACGAGCGCGCCGTTTTCCTGTTCGACGGCCATGACGCCGCGCAGCTCGAAGCCGCCCGCGGCCACTGGAAGACGATGAAGGAAGCCGGCCACGCCGTCACCTACTGGCAGCAGACGCCTGATCGGCGGTGGGAGCGCAAGGCGTAAGGGACGTCGAATGGGATAGCCGGCCCCGAACACCTGCTGCCGTCTGGCGATGTTCGAACAGGGGGGCATCAATGAGAATGGAGGAACCGCTATCCCGGAACCCGCGCGGGTGATCTCAGCACCTCTGGCATCGTCGCAACACTGCATAAAAACAAAGGCTTAAATCGCGACGCCCGAATCCGTTCCTGCGCAACGCGCTTCAGGAGTTTGCGGCTGGGCCTCGCCCGGCTGCGCCTGCCTGCCGTGGAAGACGCGGATCGCCAGAACCACACCGGCGATCAGGACCGCAATGCCGGTCGTCTCCATCCCCGTCGGCCATCGGCCGTGAACGACAAGTCCGCCGATAACGCCGAAGGCGGTTTCCGACACGATCAGTTGCGCTCCCAGCGCCACCGGCAGGCTTCGGGAGGCCACGTTCCACGCCCACACGCCGCAGACTGTAGCCATCAGCGCCAGCGAGACACCCCAAAGATAGAGGGAGCCGGCCGCGTCCCATCCAAAACCGAGCCCCGGCAATTGAAAGAGGCCCATCGTCGCCCCGACAGGGAAGAAGGCCAGCATCTGGACACCTCCGCCGACCAGGATGAGCCCCGACCACACGCTCGACGGCATGTCCGGCCGGCTGGCGAGCGCCGCCTGATTGGCGATCGCGAACCAGGCCCACAACACCACGGCCGCAAGCGCCAGGGGAACACCAATCCAAATGGAGCGAACGGAAGCCAGGCCTTCGGTGGTGAAGGCTGCACCGTTCACCAGAGCAAGGCCGATCGCCACCAGCACGAGTGGCATCATCAGAAACCGCCATGGGAGGGTTTGCTGACGCCGGTTGCCGACGATCGCCAGCACGATCGGAACAAGGCCAAGAAAGGCCGGAGCTACCACCGGTCCGCAAAGGATCGCGGCTCCCGTCACAGTCAGGAAATAGCCGACATAGCCGATGAAGGCCAATCCGAGCGTCACCAGCCAGTTTCGAAACGAAAGATACTGGATGACGCCCTTTTCTGAAATCAGAATGCCAGTGCCGACCAGCGCCGAGACAACATGGCGGATAAGGGCGAAGTCGAAGGTGGAATAGCCACCGATGACGAAGGGGACGATGAAGTTGAGAGAGAAGGCGAAGGCGGCGAAGAGAGCGGCGCATACGCCGAGCGTGTATTGCCTGCTCATGTTCGGACCAGTCCTGAAAATTCCGCCGGAAGAGCTGCCGGCGGCGCTTCCTTCACAGGCTTCCTCCCAGCTCCTGTCAGCGATAGCCCTTCCATCGCCTCAGTTCGATGGATAAGTTCGGGAAGCAGCTTTCGAAAAATAGAAATATGAACTGGAACGATGTCCGATACTTCATCGCGGTGACGCGTCACGGTGGCCTCACCGGCGCGGCGCGCGCGATGAAGGCCAGCCCCTCGACGGTCGCGCGCCGGATCGAAACGCTGGAGGTTGCCCTCGGGACCCGGCTGTTCGAGCGCAGGCCGGACGGCTACGAACTGACGGAAGCAGGCCAAGGCATGGTCGAAAAGGCCATGGCGATCGAAGCCGCCATGCACGAGATGGAAGATGGCTTCCGCGGACGGGACGGTCGCGTGTCCGGAACGGTGCGGGTCGTCACGGTCGATACGCTCGCTCACCACCTCCTGATCCCCAACCTGCCTGCGCTGCAGGACGCCTATCCCGATCTCTCGTTGGGAGTGGCGGTCAATGCCACGTCCTTCGCCGAGCATCCTCAGAGGGAGTCTGATGTCGGCCTGCGGCTTTGCCGCCCTGAGCATGGCAACTTCGTCATCCGGCGGATCGGAGCGATCGGCTTCGGCCTCTATGCCTCCAAAGACTATCTGGCCCGCCACCCTGTCCGCGAGAATCAGTTGCCGATCGCCGGCCATCGCCTCATCACATGGGGCAATCCACTGACGTTCATCGCTTTGCCGAAAACGCTCCGGTCATGGGTGGAAAGCGGTGTCGCCAACCTGACCGTCGATTCCATGCCGGCGCAGATGCTCGCGATGAAAGCAGGCAATGGCCTTGGCGTGCTGCCATGCATCCTCGCGGATGCGGAGGACCAGCTTGTCAGGGTCAAGCCCGATCTCTGCCGGCAGGAAGAAGGCATCTGGCTTGTCGTTCACGAGGCGGTCCGCGATACCAAACGCATACGTGTTGTCTGCGATTTCCTGGAAGCCATCGTAAAGCAAGGGCAGCCTGCGCTGTCAGGGCAGGCTGCGTGATCCGCCAGACTCGCTGAGACCCTGAGATGCAGCCCGGCCCTTGCGTCACTCCTGTTGGTTCAGACCGAATGCCGGATGATGGATCAGCTCTCCGCGCGGCTCGGCGCCGTCGAAGGGCAGGGCCTGGACCACCTCGGGCGGGCAGCCGGTTACGCTCAGGCCGGGGAAGGCTCGGAAGCCGAACCGGCCATAATAGGCGGGGTCGCCCACCAGCGCCGCGCCCCGGCTGGTCGTCCGCAAACGGCGGAGGGCTTCCGCCATCAGCGCCGTTCCGATCCCTCGGCGATGCCTTGACGGCGAAACGACGAGCGGGCCGATCACACTCCAGCCGCCCTGCGTGCCGATCCGCGCCGGCGAGGCGGCCAGATAGCCAATCACCTCACCCTCGTCCTCGGCCACGAGCGAAAGGGTGAGCGCATCCTGCGCGCGTAGCTTCTCGACGATGCCCGCCTCGGTTCCGGTGGATTGCGCGAGCATGAGGAGGGCCTCGGTGACGAGCCGGCTGATAGCCGGGATGTCCCGGGCAGTTTCGTCGCGGATCAGCATGACATGTCCCCTGATCGTCGAGTTGCCGCTTGACGCCTCGTTTCGTCACAGAAGGGATCGCTGATCGTCATCTGGGCTGATTTCCTGCCTTGCGGGAGATACCTCGCTTGCCGGCGAATTTGGCCGGCAATATGGACTTTGGCCAAGAAGAGAATCTTATCGATTTGCCCGACCGTCGCCGTGGCCGGGTTTTTGGTTTAGACAGACCCAGGCTCACGCATGGGGGGAGAATGCGGATCAGGATCGTCGGAACCGGCAGGGCTGTGCCAGCCGAGCTGGTTACGACACGTGCGCTCGAGGAGAGGCTGGGTCTTGGCAAGGGCGCGCTCGAAACCGCGACCGGCGTCGTCGAGCGCTACGTCTGCGAAGCCGAGTCGCAGATCGACCTCGCCTGTGCCGCGGCACGCCTGGCGTTGGACGATGCCGGCGCCGAGCCCGCCGCCGTCGACCTGATCATCGGCGGCTGCGGCGTGCCTTACCAGCCGCTGCCGGCGACCGCGCCCCTGGTCATGCAGCGCCTCGGGCTGGCGGACGGCTCGGCCGCCGCGTTCGACGTCAACAGCAGCTGCCTCGGTTTCCTCACCGCCTTCGAGACCGCCGGCCGCATGATCGAGGCCGGGCAATGCGGGACGGCGCTGGTCTTTTCGTCCGAAGTCGCCTCGCGCGCCTTGCCGTGGCGGGATGCGCCGGAGATCGCGGCGCTCTTCGGCGACGGCGCCGCGGCGGCCGTGCTGCGCAAGGCTGAACCGGGCGAGGGCAGGGTGGCAGCGAGCCTGATGCGCACCTATCCCTCCGGCTGGGAGGCTTGCGGCATCGGCTCCGGCGGCACGCGCTTCGATTTCCGCAAGGAGCAGGAAGCGTTCGCCGCGCACAGCCTGTTCCACATGGACGGCAAGGAATTGTTCCGGCTCACCTCGCGCCACTTCGACGGCTTCGTCGGCGCCCTGCTCGAACGCGCCGGCTGGTCGCGAGGGGACGTTGATCTCGTCGTGCCGCATCAGGCAAGCCCCCTGGCGCTTGCGCATATGGCGCGTCAGACCGGCTTTGCGCCGGAAAAACTGGTCGACATCTCCGCCCGCTTCGGCAACCAGATCGCCGCCTCCATTCCCTTCGCGCTCGATCTCGCGCGCCGCGACGGGCGCGTGGCGCCGGGCATGAAGCTGCTCTTCCTCGGCACCTCGGCCGGCGTCTCCTTCGGCGGCGTGGCGCTGGAGGTCTGAGCATGGTCGTGCTCGTCACCGGCGCAAGCGGTTTCCTCGGCTCCCACGTGCTATCTCGGCTGGCCGCGTCCGGCACGCCGTCGCGCAGCCATTCGATGCCGCCCTCGACCCCAGGCTGGGCAGGGTCGAACGGATCATCCACTGCGCGGCGCTCTCCTCGCCCTTCGGACGCCTCGCGGATTTCGAGGCGGCCAATGTCACGGCAACGCGCAACCTTGTCGATTTCGCAAAACGGCAGGGCGTCAGCCGCTTCGTCCACATCTCCAGCCCGTCGGTCTGCTTCGCCTTCCGCGACCAGCTCGGCCTCACCGAAAACGCGGCCTTGCCGGAACCGGTCAATCACTATGCCCGCACCAAGCGCGAGGCCGAGACGGCCGTGCTTGGCCGGCCCGCCGTCCATCCGGTTGTGCTGCGGCCGCGCGGCATCTACGGCAAAGGCGACCGCGCATTGCTGCCGCGCCTGATCAAGGCCGCTAGAGGCCGGCCGCTGCCGCTTTTCCGCAATGGCCGGGCGGCCATCGACCTCACCCATGTCGACGATGTCGTCGATGCGGTGATGGCGGCGCTCGCGGCGCCCGGCAAGGCCGAGGGCGAGATTTTCAACATTTCCAGCGGAGAGGTTCTGCCGGTCCGCCGCATCGCCGACGAGGCCTGCATCCGCGCCGGCCTGCGGGCGCGCTGGCGGCCGGTGCCGCTGATGCCGGCGATGCTGGCGGCGGGCCTGATGGAAGCGGTGGCGCTTGCTCTGCCCGGACGCCCCGAACCGCCGGTCACCCGCTACGGCCTCGGCCTCTTTGCCTATGCGCAAAGCCTCGACCTTTCCAAGGCGAAACGGGTGCTCGGCTGGGCGCCGAAGATCCCGTTCGAGCAGGGGCTTGACCGCACTTTTTCCGGCAGGGCGCCGGCATGAGGATCGTCTTCGCCAACAGCGCCTGGGTGAGCGCCGCCGAGCGGCTCATCCTGCGCGGCGGCGGCTGGCAAAGCGTCAGGCTGCGCGTGCGCTACGGGCTGATCCTTCACCCGGCTGCCGGGCCTGTACTCATCGACACCGGCTACACGCCGGAGGCGCTGAGCGGCGAGCGGCGCGGCCGGATGCTGCGCCTTTACGGCGCGCTGCTGAAGCCCGAGCTCAACGAAGCCGAACAGCTTCACCAGGTGCTGCGGCGTTTCGGCCTGTCGCCCGATGACATCCGCGCCGTCGTCGTCACCCATTTCCATGCCGACCACATTTCGGGCCTGTCGCTGTTCCGCAACGCGCGCTTCATCGCCAGCGATGCCGCCTGGGCGCGGGTCAAGGCGCGCGGCCCAGGACGGAATTTGCGCCATGGCGTCTTCACCGAACTTCTCCCGGCGGATTTCGAGGCGCGGCTGGAAGGCCTGTCCACGAGAAGGCGGGTCGAGGCGCGCGAGGATGTGCCCGCCGGCGCCGATCTCTTCGGCGACGGCAGCGTGATTGCGGTCGATCTTCCTGGACATGCCGATGGCCAGTTCGGCCTGTTGTTTGCCGGCCTGGAGCGGCCGCTGCTCTACGCCGTCGATGCGCAATGGCTGCTTCAAGCCCTGGCCGAAACTCGCACGCCCGGTCTTCCGGCCACCCTGATCGCCGAGGATGCCGCGGCAATCGAGCCGACCAGCGCCATGCTGCGCCGCTTCCTTGCCTCCGGCGGCGAGGTGATGCTGTGCCATGATCCCGCGCCGACATCCTATGATCTCTCGCCGGAGGTGGCATGAGCGGGCTGGCGGAAGCGGCAGGCTCCTTCGCCCTGACACGCTGGGTCTCGCGCAAGATCCGGCCCGATTTCGAGCGCTGGCAGGCGGCCGCGCTGCGGCACTTCCTCGACCGCGACCTGCCGCGCGCGCCCTTTTACGGCAAGGCGCCAGCGAATCTCGCCGACCTGCCGGTCACCGGCAAGGCGCTGCTGATGGCGCGCTTCCGCGCAGGCATGGGCCGCCTTGGCAGGCGATGGCCGCGCCGGATCGCTCACGGTCGGCGCCAGCACCGGCACCTCCGGCAATCGCGGCCTGTTCGTGATTTCCGAGGCCGAGAAATACCGCTGGCTGGGGGCGATCCTGGCCAAGGCGGCGCCCGATCTCCTGTGGCTTGGCATGCGCGTCGCCGTCATCCTGCCGCAGAACACCGGGCTCTATGACAGCGCCCGCAAATCGCGCCTGATCAGGCTCGCCTTCTTGGATCTGACTGTGGGGCCGGAGAGCTGGCGCGGCGCGCTGGAAGCCTTCGACCCCACGGTCATCATCGCGCCGCCAAAGATCCTGCGGCATTTCGCGGCCGAGAATTTCCGGCTCCGGCCGAAGCGCGTCTTCTCCGCCGCCGAGACGCTCGATCCGGTCGACCGTCCGGTGATCGAAAATTACTTCCGGCTGCCGCTCGACCAGATCTACATGGCGCCGAAGGCCTGTTCGCGGTCACCTGTCGGCAGGGCGGCCTGCATCTTGCCGAAGACTCCGTCTTCTTCGAATTCGAACCGGCGGGCGAGGGGCTCGTCACGCCGCTGGTCACGTCCTTTCGCCGCCGCACGCAGATCATGGCGCGTTACCGCATGAACGACCTGCTGCGGCTCTCGGAGCAGCCCTGCAGCTGTGGTTCGCCCTTGCGCTCGGTCGACGAAATCGTCGGCCGCATGGACGATGTCTTCCGGCTTGCTTCGGCGAATGGCCAGATACTGGTCACGCCGGATGTACTGCGCAACGCCGTGCTCAAGGCCGACCGCCGGATCGACGACTTCCGCCTCGTCCAGACCGGGCCGGACAGGGTCGAGCTCAGGCTTCCGCCGATGCTCGCGAACGAGGCGGCGGCTGCCGCGCATCAGGCAGTCCGCGCGCTGCTGGAAGCGCGAACGGCCATCGTCACCGTCGCGCTCATCCGCGCGCCGCTGCCGCTGGAAACGGGCCGCAAGCTGCGCCGTGTCGAATGCCGCCTGGAGCAGGCGCGATGAATGGCGCGGCGGTGGCGCAGAAATCCTTGCAGCAGGCCGGCCGGGTCGAGAACGATCCGGCCAAGGTCGAGGCTTTCGTCGGTCTTTTCAATGAGGTGCCGGTGCGCGATCTGATCGCCAACCTCAAGACGAAGGTCGAGGCGTTCGAAGTCGCCGGCCGCGTTTTTCCGCTGACGCTCAACGACGCCGGTGAAGCGCCCAACTGCTATATCTGCTGCCCGACCAGCGCCTATATCGACTATGCGGTCGACGAGACGCGCAACTTCGCCGCTCATCCGTCGCTGCGGCGCGCGCTCGACACGTTGATCGGCGCCTGCGCGCCGCTGGTCAGGGCGAGCGGCCTCGACCGTCAGGCGCAGCTCAACAACTGGCTCTATTCGACCAATCCGGTGCCGCTGCTCGACCGGCCGACGGTCGCGTCGCTGCGCTCGGCCCTGACCGCGCGTTTCCCCGAGCGCGCCATCGTCATCCGCTCATTGAACGATATCGCCGATCCGGCGACCATTGCCGCGCTGAAGGCGGAAGGTTTTCGGATGCTGGCGGCACGCCAGATCTACATCTTCGCCGACCGCAGCGCGGCGCCCGCCGTGACAAAGAACCTGAAACGCGACCGCAAGCAACTCGGCGCCACGCCTTTCGAGCGGGTCGGCGATGCCGATTTCACGGAGGACGACTATGCGCGCGCCGAGCAGCTCTACAACATGCTCTATCTGGAAAAATACACGCCGCTCAACCCGCACTACACCGCACGCTACATCGCCGAGATGCACCGGCGCGGCATCATCAGCCTTGCCGGCCTGCGCCGGCCGGGCGGCGAGCTCGTCGCGGTCACCGGCCTGTTCGAGAATGGCGGCACGCTCACCCAGCCGATCGTCGGCTACGACACCGGCCTGCCGCTCGGCGAGGGGCTCTACCGCATGGTGATGGCGCTTGCGCAGGACCATGCCACCAGGCGCGGCCTGTTCTTCAACATGAGCGCCGGGGCCGCCGGCTTCAAACGCCTGCGCGGCGCGGTCGCGGCGATCGAATACATTGCCGTCTATGCCGGGCACCTCCCGCTTCGCCGGCGTCTGGCGATCCGCGTCATGGAGACCGTGCTGGCGCTGATCGGCATTCCCCTGCTCAGGAGGTTCGAGCTGTGAGCGAGCGCCATGGGCAAGACCAGTGGCAGGCCGTGGCCCTGTCCGCCGACATCGGCAAGCGGCCGAGGCGCATCCTGCTCGACGGCGAGCCCGTGGTGCTGTTCCGCTCGGCGCAAGGCATCGCCGCGCTGTTCGACCGCTGCCCGCACCGTCTGGTCGAACTCTCGACCGGCAAGATCGTCGGCGGCGAGATCGAATGCCCCTATCACGGCTGGCGCTATGACGGCGAGGGCCGCTGCACCGCCATTCCGGGCCATGTCGGCGCCACGCCGCGCTACCGGGTCCGCCGCTTCGCGGCGATCGAACGCGACGGCGTCGTTTTCGTCTCGTCCGGCGCGCCGTTGGGCGAGCCCTACCTGCACTGCATGCAGGGCAAGGACGTCATCGTGCGCCGGGTGCGTTCGTCGACGCAGTCGACGGTCATCAATGCCGCCGAAAACATCCTCGACGCCACTCATACTCATTTCACCCATAAGGGCCTGCTGCGCGGCCTGACCTCGAGACGCCATCGGGTGCGGGTTGAGGTCACCGGCGGTGAAGGCTGGGTCGAGGCCTGCTATACCGGCGAGGACCGCCAGCAGGGCCTGATCAGCCGGCTCCTGGAAGGCGAGCGCGCGAGAACCATCGGCCGCTTCCGTCATCCCGGCATCGCCGAGCTGGAATATTGGGGCAGGGACGGGCTGGTCCTGGCCACCACCTTCCACCTGCGCCAGGCCGACGAGCGCACCGTCGAGGGCATCGGTTGGCTGATTGGCCGGCGCCAGGGCCTGCTCGGCGAACTGAAGGCGCTGGCCTTCAAGCCATTGTTCAACGTCGCTCTTCAGCAAGACCGCCGCGTGCTGAAATCGGCCAGCGACAATGCTCGTTTCGCTCCACAAGCCCAGCCGGTCATCGGCCCGCTCGACTTCCTGCGCCGGGATATCGCGGCGATCATGAAGGGGAAAATGCCGCCGGTGGCGAGCGAACCGAAGGTGCATGAGATCGAGTTGTAGTTTTTCGCCCGGAAGAAGGTTAGGTCGCGTTCCTTCCCGCCCCCCTCTGTCCTGCCGGACATCTCCCCCACGAGGGGGGAGATTGGCTGTCGCGCCGGCTTTCGCCAATGGCCAGCGCTGCAGAAGAAGCGCCGCCGTCGAAGCCGCTGATCTCCTCCCAAGTGGGGGAGATGTCCGGCAGGACAGAGGGGGGCGCTGTCCCGCCGACTTCTACAATCTGCCTAGCCCGAATCTGGCCCGTTCCACTCTATATCCCGCGTCGAAGCCGCCTGCAGACTGATCCGCTGTCGCAGTGCCACGCCGGCCATCTCAGCCAGCGCCCGCCATTGCGCCTTCACCGGCGCGCTGTCGCCCGGCCAGTCGAGCAATTCCTGACCGTCGCGCATCGCCTCTCGGAACCCACCTGAGCGCAGCGCCCCCGGCAGCCCATAGATCCACATCGCAAGCCGCACCGTCTGCGGCGCGGCGACGTCCGGCCTGACCTCCGGACCATCGCCGAGCACGGCATCCGCAAACCGCGCCGGATCGCGGAAGAAATGCAGGCCGCTGACGGCGCGCGGATTGCATTCCAGCGGCAGCACGCGGCCGCCCCGCTCGCGCATCAGGTCGAAGGAGATCTGCCCGGTCCACGAAGTGCCGGCGACGATGCGTTCGACAAGGTCGCGCGCCGCCGCATCCTCGATCCGCTCGAAGAAGATGCCGGCGCCCTTGCCCGCGCGGTAGCGCGAACGGTAGAGCGCCAGCGCCTTGAGACGGCCTTCGCGCGCCACCGCATAGGCGCTGATCTCATCGCCCTCGATAAAACGCTGCGCCACCCAGGGCGTGGCGGACGAGGGCGCGATTGCATCGAGCGCCTCGGGCGGCGGTCGCCGCAGGACATGGCTGCCGAAGCGCGACCACACCGGCTTGAACACCAGCGCGCGCGAGCGGCCGCGCACCGCCTCCAGATCGTCGCGGGAATTGAGAAGCGTGGTCTCCGGCGCCGCCAAGCCAAGCTGTTCAGCCAACCGGATGAAGCTGTGCTTGTTGTGAACCTGCGCCAGCAACCCGATATCGGGGGCGAACAGTCGCGCCGGTATGGTCCGACCTTGCCAGGCGAGCGCGAGGTGAAAGACCTCCTCGCAGGTCGGGATGGCGAGGCCGATGCCATCTGCCCGGACCAGCGCCTCAACCGCCTCGGCATAGGCCTGCGGCTCGAAGCGTGGCGGCGGCAGCCGGTGATAGCGCGCGCAGGCATTGCTCGACGCCGCGATGGGCCGCGCCGGCGTGTCGGCCAGGATCACCCTGTGGCCGGCGCCGTGCAGCAGCCGCGCCAGATGCAGCGCCACCGGCGCGCGTGCCCCCGTAATCTGGATGGATGTAATCAGGATGGATCTGTCAGCCCCCGGCATCGCTCATTCGCGGTCGTTCCCGTCGCGATGACCGTTGCGCGAAATCGGCGTCGTTGGCAACGCGGGCAACTGTCGATGCCCGACCGACAGGATCATTTCCGCCGTGGCTTCGCCTTTTCGGGCGCCAGCTTGCTCGGCCACTGCCAGCCGTCGCCCTCGCCATGGGCGGGCTGTGGCCGCGCCACATAGGCGAGCGCGCCATTGGCCTCGAGATAGATGCGTGACAGCATTTCGGCCAGCACGCCCGACGTCACCGCCTGCAGCCCGGCGATCACCAGGAAGAACCCGGTGATCAGCATCGGCCTTGTGCCGATGTCCTGGCCCCAAAACACCTTGATCGCGAACAGATAGGCAAGGATCAGTGAGCCGATGACGCCGAGCACGATGCCGATGCCGCCGAAGAAGTGGCCGGGCCGGGTGCGGTAGCGCATGAAGAAGAACATGAAGACGAGGTCGAGCACGACGCGGAAGGTACGCGAGATGCCGTATTTCGACTGGCCGTAAATGCGGGCGTGATGGGTCACCACTTCCTCGGCGATGCGGCGCGGCGTCGTCACAGTGGCCAGCCAGGCAGGGATGAAGCGGTGCATCTCGCCATAGAGGCGCACGCTGCGGATGACGCTGCCGCGGAACACCTTCAGGCTGCAGCCATAATCGTTCAGCCGCACGCCGGTGACGCGCGCGATCAGCCTGTTGGCGATGCGCGAGGGCAGGCGGCGCATCCAGAACCCTTCCTGGCGGTTCTTGCGCCAGCCGGCGACGAGGTCGAGATCCTCGGTCAAAAGGCGATAGACCATGCGCGGAATGTCGAACGGATCGTTCTGCAGGTCGCCGTCGAGCGTCGCGATGACGTCGCCGCGCGCGGCGTCGAGGCCGGCCTGCATGGCGGCGGTCTGCTTGTAGTTGCGCACCAGTTCCACGCCGTGCACATGCGGCCCGTAATGAGCCGCCAGCCGCCGGATCTCGGCGGGCGTCGCGTCGGTGCTGCCGTCGTCGACCAGCACCACTTCCCAGGGCTGGCTGTAGTTCTCCATCGCCTGGTGGATGCGCACGAGCAGCGGCTCGACATTGTCGGCCTCGTTATACATCGGGATGACGATGGAGAGCTTGTGCTCGGGCATGACGGCGCCCTCGGGCAATCCCGATGCGGGGATGGGAAGCACGTTCATTGCGGTCATTTCCTTGCCGGTCCCGCTGCCGGGGTTTCCGGCAGCGTCGATTTCGAGGGGAAAAGCCAGGCGATCGCGCCGGTCGCGACCGCGGAGCAGAGGATGAAGAGATGCAGCGCCAGCGCCGCCTGCAGCCCGTCCTTCAAGGCGATACCGGAATAAAGCAGCGCCGCGGCCGCGCCCGCCTCATAGGTGCCGAAGCCGGCGACGCCCTGCACCGGCAGGATGGCGGCGGCTTCAGCGCCGACCGCGCCGGGAAAGGCGGCCTGGAACGAGGTGTTGAGCAGCATGGCGAGCAGCCAGCCCTGCACGCCGAGCTTCAGCGCCCAGTTGGCGATGGTCCACCACCAGCCATAGCGCGAGCGCCCGGTCGCTTCGGTGAAGATGTCGCGCAATTTGCCGAGCTTCGAGACGATCCTGCCGCCCGCCGTCCAGTTGTGCGGCGCGCGCGCCCAGCGCGGCAGGTACCAGGCGGCGGCTATCAGCGCCGCGATGCCGGCGGCCCTCAGCGCCGGATGCAAGCCCGGCCAGACCAGGCAGGCGAGCACGCCGACGACGAAAGCGTCCTGCAGCCTGAACCAGAGAAGCGAGGCGCTGGCACGCACGATCGAGACGCCGAACACCCGGCGCAGCAGGATCGGGAAGGCCGTCTCGCCGCCGCGGAACGGCACGACGTTGATCATCGCATTGTGGATCAGGATGATGCGAAGCACGGCGCCGAAGCGGCCGTTCACGTCGTCGCGGAACTCGTCGCAGACGCGCAAAGCCCTCAGCACATAGGTGACGAACAGCGCCGCCGCCACCGCCACGAAGGCGCCGGGCGTGATGGAGGCGAACGCATCGCCGACCATCTTCCAGCGCTGGTCGCTGGCAAGCCATGCCAGCAGCGCCAGGGTGACGACTATCGATATCGCTCGCTTCAACCAGATCTCCAAAGGCTTCGCCCGTTCGGCGAAGGCTGTTCCTATAGAGCAGCGGCCCCGGCGAATCCACCTGCTCCGTTGAAGCGTCGATCGGCAAGGAAAGACCCCGATGGCTGTAATGAATGGGCGGGCCAGTCGCCCGCCCATTCATTGGCCTTGCGGCTTACTGTCCGCCCATCTCTTTCTTGAACTGGTCGAAATCGACCTGCATGCCGTTGAAGATGGTGCTCCAGTGGCGCGTCAGCGCCGCCATGGCGACCGCTTCCTGGATCTCCTCGTCGGTGGCGCCGGCGTGCCTTGCGTTCTCGGTGTCCGACCAGATGCAGTAGCTGCAAGGGATCTGCGCCGCGACCGCCAGCGAGATCAGCGACTTCTCCTTCGGCGTCAGCGCCGTCTTGTCGCTGAGTTCGATGGCCTTGACCTCGGCCCAGGCGCCGGGCAGACCGGCTTTCGGGAACTGTTTGACGAAGCTCGGCACGCCGCCCATGGTCGATTGGATGTCCTTGAGGGTGGCGTCATAGTCGTCGGCCCGGGCAGGCGTGGAAGCGAGCGCCGCGGCAAACACGCCAGCGGCGGCGATGAGCGAGGCGGAACGAAGGCAGGAATGCACGGTTGAGACGATGCGAATGACTGACATGATGTTCTCCTCTGGTTTTTGTTAGCCTTACGTTGTAAGGTGTGTGGAAGATGAACCTTACAGTGTAAGTTGTCAAGCGCGGCCATGGACGCATCGAGCAAAAAAAAGCGAACCCGCGGCAAACTCTCCCGCGAGATGATCGAGGATGCCGCCTTCGAGGTGATCGAGCGGGAAGGGCTGTCCGGTTTTTCGATGCGCAAACTCGCCGCCAGGCTCGGCTGCGAGGCTATGCGCATCTACCACCACTTTCCCTCGCAGGCGCATCTCTACGGGTCGCTGGTCGACCGGCAGATGAGCGGGCTCGTCATCCCTGGCGACGATC
>JAFKFE010000495.1 GCA_017308345.1 Alphaproteobacteria bacterium
GTTCCGGAGTGGTCTGGGCGCGCTGGCTCGGCAACAAGGCTGCTTTCAAGCTCATCGGCGGGACAGACGAGGCGGGATCGGCCTTCGAAATCGACCGCGCGCCCAAGGCCGTGCCCTTCTACCGAGGCAGGCCGTGGTTCATACCGGCCGTCTATTCGCTCTACGAATGGCGGGATAAGCGCGCAATGCACCCTGGAAAACAATGCAGCAGGCGGCCCTGACCATCGCCGCCTCGATCAAGCTCATGATTGACGATATCGATCTCCACAGGTCCCAAATGCTTTGGAGAGTTGGAATGGAGCGTTTGAAGGAGCGGCCGCGATGACTTTCCTGTTCAATTCCGACGCGCGGCGCGGCGCGGTTTTCGCCGATGCCTTCGCCAGGGAACTGCCGGACCTGCCCTTCACGATGGACGCCACGACGGTCGATGCCGATGCCGTGCGTTATCTGATCACCTGGACCGTGCCGGATAATCTCGCCCGCTACAGTAACCTGGAGATCCTGTTTTCCATCGGCGCCGGCGTCGACCAGTTTCGCCTCGATACGGTGCCCGCGGACGTGAAGGTCGTGCGCATGGTCGAGGAAGGCATCGTGCGCATGATGCAGGAATATGTGGCACTCGCCGTGCTCGCCCTGCACCGCAACCTGCCGGCCTATCTGGCGCAGCAGCGCGCCGGCGAATGGCGCGACATCCCGCAGCTCCAAGCCGCGTCGCGGCGGATCGGCGTCCTCGGCCTCGGCCAGCTCGGCCAGGCCGTCCTCGAGCGGCTGAAACCTTTCGGCTTTCCGCTTGCCGGCTGGAGCCGCTCGCCGCGACATATCGAGGGCGTGGCCTGCCATCATGGCGGGCACGGACTGGAGGAGATGCTTGCGGTCAGCGACATACTGGTCTGCCTGCTGCCGCTGATCGAGGAAACGCGCGGCTTGCTGAATGCCGACCTGTTTGCCAAGCTGCCCGACGGAGCAGCACTCATCCACACCGGCCGCGGGCCGCAGCTCGATCACCAGGCGCTCACCGCGGCACTCGACAACGGCCATCTGTCGGCGGCAATGATCGACGTCACCGATCCCGAACCGCTGCCGACGGGCCATCCATTCTGGTCGCATCCGAAGATCATCCTGACTCCGCATATCGCCAGCGTCACCCAGCCGGCGACGGCAGCGCGCGCCGTCATCGACAACATCCTACGCCACCGCGCCGGTCTCGACCCGGTCGGGCTCGTCGACCGGTCGCGCGGCTATTAATGCATGCCGCCAGAAGTGCGCAGCGGTTCTGGGAGAACGACATGCATCAAAAGTCAAGCTCCAACCTGAAAGGCCGCCCCTTGTCCCTGCTCAAGACCATCGATACCGACCCGCCCTTCCCGCCACGCCGGTCCAAGGCCTTGCCCGAGCGGCTGATTGCCGGCGACCCCGCCTTCAAGACCTGGGCGCAGGACGCGGCCCAGGACGACCTGATCCGTACCGGCGTCTGGGAGGCGACGCCGGGCGAGACGCGCTCGATCAAGGGGGAGACTTTCGAATTCTGCCACATCCTCGCCGGCGTGATCGAGATCACGCCCGACGGCGGCAAGCCGGTGACCTATCGGGCCGGCGACAGTTTTGTCATGAAACCCGGCTTCACCGGGGTCTGGAAGACTATCGAAACGGTACGCAAGATCTACGTGACGGTCGGTTGACCGGCTCGCTCGAAGTTTCAGCCACCGCAACAGATTTTGCCGTCTCGCGCGGCCTGCGCGCAATAATCGTCCGTGGCGGTTCGCCGAATGATGCATGCTGCTTGCCTGCCCACGCTAGGCTCATGGCCATGCTGCTGATTGGTCGCCCATGAGCCTGAGCTTCGACCCGGATACGATCTCGCTTCCCGTCGGTCATTTCATCGGCGGCGAGCTGGTCGTGGCCGATGGCGCAATCGAGATGCGACGCCCCTCGGACGGCAAGGTATACGCAGTCTGCCCGGTGGCTGGCGTCGAGATTGTCGACCACGCCGTGGAAGCCGCCAAGGCCGCGCTGAAGTCGAGCAACCGGGGCGGCGTTCGCCCGCGTGAGCGCACCAGAGCGCTGCAGGCATGGGCCGACCTGATCGAGGCGGAAGCCGCAACGCTCGCCCGCATCGAGGCATTGTGCTCCACCCGCCCGGTCGGCCAGCTCATCGCCGGCGACATTGCGGTGACCGCCGAGCAGATCCGCTTCTTTGCCGAATTCGCCGACAAGGAAGGCAGCGAACTGGTACCGACCGACGACACCAGTCTCGGCATGATCATGAGCGAGCCCTATGGCGGGGTCCGCGCGATCACGCCAGGGAACTTTCCCATCTCGATGGCCGGC
>JAFKFE010000496.1 GCA_017308345.1 Alphaproteobacteria bacterium
GAGCGGCTGCTCGCCCAGGTCTTACCCCACTTGCCGGTAAGCACATCTGATTACGGCCGTGGCGGTTACCCTGTCCGACACCGATCGGCATGCCTGTGCCGATATCGACCCTGGGCTGCATGACCCGGACGCGGCATGCTTCAGATCATGTTCGTACTCAGAGCCAGGAGCCCCGCGCGCGCAGCCAGTCGACGGAGGCCTCTATCCCGCCAAAGGGATAGACGTGCAGGTGCGAGACGCCGGTCCGCGCTTGAGAGACATAGTGCTCTAGCGGCTCGGCGAATATCTCGGGCGACTGGCTTCGCGGCAGCGACATCAGTCCGCCACCGCGCTTGCGCAGCATGTCCAGCGAATTTCCGACGCCGCAAGCCATGGCATATTTGATCAGCGTGGCCAGCCGCGCCGGCCCCGCGACACCGACATGGACGGGAACGTCGATCCCTGCTTCGCACAGGGCCTTCGCCCATAGTCCGAACGCCGTGCCGTCGAAGCCGAACTGGGTGACGATGCGAAGCTCGGTGCCGGTCTGCCGCGCATAGTCCAGCTTGCGGCGCAGGACCAGCGCCTCCTCGTCACGCGACATGTCGGGGCTGCCTTCGGGATGACCGGCCACGCCCAGCCCGCGGATACCGTGATCGATGAGAAGCCCGGTGTCGAGGACGTCGAAGGCAAGGCAGCGTTCGAACTGATCTCACGGCTCGGTCCCGAGCGTTCCCGCAGGGCGAGCCTGACCGCGGCCCGCACCAGCGCGGTTCGAACACCGGCACGATCTGCGCGATGAGATAGCCCGCTCATGCGAGGCGCAGATGCCGCATCGGCCGGCCGGACGTCAGCGACTGCCCGGCGGCGATAATGCCGCGCGCGTCGATGCCGAAATGCCGATAGAGCTCGGCCAGCGATCCCGTTTGTCCGAAATGCTCCACGCCGAGCGCGCGCGTACGGTGCCCCGCGACCGACCCCAGCCAGGCAAGCGTGGCGGGATGCCCATCCAATACGGTGACCAGCGCGCAGTAGGGCGGCAGATCATCGAGAAGCCGCTCGATATGGCTGCGGGCATGGGAAAGGCCGTTCGCACGGGCACGCAAAGCGGCATTCCATCCTGCATTGAGCCGGTCCGCGGAGGTGACGCCCAGCAGGCCGATGTCGCGCCGGTCCTCGCCCATCAGGCCGACCGCCTCTATCGCCTCGGGCGCTATCGCGCCGGTGCAAGCAACGACGAGCTGGGCATTGGGTCCCGGCCGCCGCATCCAATAGGCGCCGTTGATGATCTGGTCCGCCAGATCGGGCGTGACCTCGCGTTTCGGCTGGTCGATGGTGCGCGTGGAAAGCCTGAGATAGACCGAGCCGCCGACCCGGTCACGCAACCAGGACAGCGGGTCCGGTTCCGCTTCGCCGTCGCGCTGCACATAATCGAAGGCCCAGCGCATGATGACGGCGAGCTCGTCGACGAAAGCCGGCTCGAAGCTGGCGAGCCCGTCCTGTGCCATGCCGATCAACGGCGTGGCGATCGACTGGTGGGCGCCGCCCTCGCCCGCCAGGGTGATGCCCGAGGGCGTTGCCGCAAGCACGAAACGCGCATCCTGGTAGCAGGCATAGTTGAGGGCATCGAGGCCACGCTGGATGAAGGGATCGTACAGCGTCCCGACCGGGATCAGGCGTTCACCGAAAATCGAATGCGACAAGCCGAGCGCCGAAAGCAGGATGAAGAGGTTCATCTCGGCGATGCCGAGCTCCATATGCTGGCCCTTCGGCGAAAAGGTCCAATTGTAGGTGGACGGGATGCGCTCCGCCTTGAAGACGTCCGCCAGCTCCTGCCTGGCGAACAGGCCGCGCCGGTTCACCCACGCCCCGAGATTGGTGGAGACCGTGACATCCGGCGATGTCGTGACGATGCGATCGGCAAGCGCCGTGTCCGATTTGGCGATCTCATGCATCAAAAGGCCGAAGCCCTGCTGGGTCGACATCGAGGCCTGCGCGCCAAGGGCGAGCCGGTCCGGGACGGGAATATGCGGCGCATGATAGCGGCGGGCGCCCTTCGCATTGAACGGCACGTCGGCAAGAAAAGCCTTGAGCGCGGCCGGCATCGCGTCGAGCCCCTCGAACGGGTCCCATTCGTGGCCCGGCCGGATGTTCATGTCCCGTTGCAGGGAAGCGACCTGGGTCGGCGTCATCAGGCCGGCGTGATTGTCCTTGTGGCCCGCAAGCGGCAGGCCGAATCCCTTGATTGTATAGGCGATGAAGCAGACGGGGCGATCATGGGCGCGCGCCGCTTCGAAGGCCTCCAGGAGGGACGGCAGGTCGTGCCCGCCGAGATTTCCC
>JAFKFE010000497.1:0-1439 GCA_017308345.1 Alphaproteobacteria bacterium
CTCGGCGACCGGCGTCCCGGCCCATTTCTCCTGCGCGGCCTTGGCGCGCTCCACCGCCGCGTTGATCGCCTGGTCGGTCGCGACCGGCCGCTCGGCATAGATCGAGCCATCGATGGGTGATTTCAGTTTGACCGTTTCGGTCATTTCTTCCTCGCAGTTCACAACAATCGAAAATTACATGCACGGCGCTGCCCACCCGCCTGCCGGCACCTTCGGAGAGGCTAAGGGTAAGGGCAGCGCCGGCGCTTGCCAGGCTTTTAGTACCGCTCGAACCCCCGGTGCAGTTCCCAATCCGTTATGCGGCGGTCGTATTCGAACTGCTCCCAGCGGGCGGTGTGCACATAATGCTCGATCACGTCTTCGCCGAAGGCCTGCTTCAGCATCTTCGACTTCGACAGCGTCTCGGTGGCGTCGCGCAGAGTCTTCGGGATTTCGGGCAGGCGCGAGGCCTGGTACGCGTCGCCGACGAACGGCTTCTGTAGCTCCAGCTTCTCGTCAATGCCGGCAAGGCCGGACGCGATCAGCGCCGCGAAGGCGAGATAGGGATTGAGGTCGGCGCCGCCGATCCGGCACTCCATGCGGATGCCCTTGGTACCCTCGCCGCAGAGCCGGAAGCCAGCGGTGCGGTTGTCCTCGCTCCACATGATCTTGGTCGGCGCGAAGGTGCCGGCCTGGAAGCGTTTGTAGGAGTTGATGTAGGGCGCCAGGAACCAGGTGAACTCCTTGGCGTATTTGAGCTGGCCGGCCGCCCATTGCTGGCCGAGCGTGGACAGTGTCCAGTCGGCCTTCTTGTCGAAGAACAGCGGCGTCTTGCCGTCGGTGCTCCACAGCGAATTGTGGATATGGCTGGAATTGCCGGCGAGCCCGTAATTGTACTTGGCCATGAAGGAGATGGCCTTGCCCTCGGAATCGGCGATCTCCTTGGCGCCGTTCTTCAGGATGACGTGGCGGTCGGCCATGTCGAGCGCCTCGGCGTAGCGCACATTGATCTCTTCCTGGCCAGGACCCCACTCGCCCTTGGAGTTCTCGATCGGAATGCCGGCGGCCTCCATCTCATTGCGAAGCCGGCGCATGACGCCTTCTTCCTTGCTCGTGATGCCGATCTGATAATCGCCGATATAAGGCGACGCGGAATCGAGGCCCTGCCAGTGCTTCTTGCGAGCGGACTCGTAGGTCTCGCTGAACAGGTAGAATTCGAGCTCGGAAGCGAAATAGCCGATATAGCCGCGTTCCTGCAGCCGCTTGACCTGCTTCTTCAGGATGGCGCGCGGTGAGTGCCCAAGATCCTCATGCGTATGATGGTCGAGCACGTCGCAGATGACGAGCGCCGTCTTCTCCAGCCATGGAATGCGCCGCAGCGTCGACAGGTCGGGCTTCATGACAAAGTCGCCGTAGCCCTTCGACCAGCTCGCCGCCTTGTAGCCCGGCACCGGCTCCAT
>JAFKFE010000497.1:1474-3791 GCA_017308345.1 Alphaproteobacteria bacterium
TAGTTGCAGCCATGCGTCTCGCCATGCGCGGAATCGACGAAATACTGGGCCAGGAAACGTTTTCCCGCGAGCCGGCCCTGCATGTCGACGATGCAGGCCAGCACCGTGTCGATCTCGCCGTTCGAGACCGCTTTCTTCAATTGATCGAACGAGAAATTCCCGGCCATTCCTTTGGCGCTCCAGTGCTTGTCGATTGAAAGGGATAGACGAGACCATGGCCGGCGTGGGTGCCGGCCATGGTCATGAAGGAAAGGTCAGTTGCCGGTTTCGCCGACTGCCTGCTCCGCCGCCTTGATCGCCGCCTGGCGCGCCGCGATCTGTTCGCCGATCGGCGGACCCTGGAAGCGGCGGTTCTCGAAGCCGAACCAGAGCACGGCGGTCAAGATGAGGAAGCCGATGGTGATGTAAAGCACCTTATCGTTCGGCGGCTGGATGGCGATGTAGAAGATAATCGCCATGCCGATGATTGATAGGATGCAAACCAGCTTGAACAGGCCGGCGCCGAGATTCCACGGTCCCGGGTTCGGCCATTTCGCCGTTCCGAAGGCCATCATGCCGAGCACGATCGGGATGATGAAGGAGAGGAACAGGAAGACCAGCGTCGAGTTGACGACGATCGTGTAGATGTTCGTGCCGCCGATCGAGATGAACTGGGCGAGGAAGACGTAGATGATCTCGAGGATCGCCGCGGTCCAGATCGCGTGGACAGGCGTGCGCCAGGTCGGGCTGACCTTGGCAAGCGAGGCCGATCCGACCGGCATGCCGCCGTCGCGCGAGAAGGCGAAAAGCATCCGCGACGCAGAGGTCACGGTGGCGAGGCCGCAGAGGAACTGCGCGATCAGGATTCCCAGATAGAGCAGTTCCTTGAGCCATACTGGCAGGATCGTGTCCATCGTGGCAAAAAAGACGTTCCAGCCCTGCTTTGCGCCCGCCGCCAGGTCCGGGATCGCCAGAACGATGGCGCATAGCATCACCCAGCCGATCAGCGAGGACCAGACCACGGACGAAATGATCGCCCGCGGAACCGAGTGCGCAGCCTTCAGCGTTTCTTCCGATGTATGGGCCGACGCATCATAGCCGGTGATGGTGTAGACCGGCAGCAGCAGGCAGAGCAGGAACAGGTAGATCATGGAATCGGACTGCGGGAAGACACCGCCGCCCGCATCGCCCGAATAGTTGGTGAAGGTCCACAGCCGGGTGACGTCGATCGCCGGGGCAAACACCAGGCAGGCCACGATCAACACCGCGGTCGTGCCGAGAATGATGAAGCCGGAAGCATCAGTCAGCATCGCAGTCACCTTGATGCCGAAATGATTGAGCAAAGCCTGCAGCACTGTAATGAAAGCGACGAACCCGACAATTTCCCCTGGCGTGCCGGTCATCCCAAACCAGCTCCCGAACGTTCCGGTGAAGAAGAACGCAGTGCCGATGTTGATGGCGCCCAGCACGGTGATCAGGCCGAGCAGGTTGAGCCAGGCGGTCAGCCAGCCGGTGAACCGGTTGCCCAGAATCGACGCCCAGTGATAAAGGCCGCCCGCCGTCGGGAACGCCGAGGCGATCTGCGCCATTGCGATGGCGAAGAATCCGGATACGGCGCACCCGACGATCCAGCCGATGCCGGCACCGGCGCCGCCTATCGAAGACGTGGCCTGGGCAAAGGAATTGATGCCGCCCGAAAGGATGCAGATGATCGAGAAGGAGATCGCGAAGTTCGAGAAGCGGCTCATGCTTCGCGACAATTCCTGGGCATAGCCCATTCCATGGAGGACCTTTAAGTCCTCATGCTTGTCGTGTTCCGTATAGTCTTGCGCTGACATTTTAGTCCCCTGTTGGTTCTTAGCTGGCCGACTGTACTGACTTTCCCATTGCGCGTTGTCGGGAGCCCCTGGCCTCCTCGGGCTCCAGATTCGAAAAGATGCCCGTGAGCAGATCCGCCCATTTCCGCTGCCCAGTCTCGCCGGAGATTTCATCGTTGCGGATTTCGATCATCGCGCAGGCAAGACCGCGCGAACGCGCGTGCCGCTCCAGCGTGAAATAGACGCGGTCGGCCGGCGCATAGGGCTCGTTGACGCCGACGGTGATGCCGGCAAGCCGCTTGAGCGCCGCGACCAGCGGCGTCGCCAGCCGGCGGTCATCATCATGGATGATGCCGATATGCCAGGGCCGGCTCTTGCCCTTGTAGACCGGCGTGAAGGAGTGCACCGAAACCAGCCGCGTCTCCTGGCCGCGCGCCAGCCGCCGGTCGATGATCCCGGCGACGGTGTCGTGGAACGGGCGCCAGGCAAGGTCGACCCGCGCGGCGCGCTGCTTGTCGGAC
>JAFKFE010000498.1 GCA_017308345.1 Alphaproteobacteria bacterium
GACACTTGGGCCCCCTTCGACCGCCAGCACGAGGCGGCGGTTGGTGATGCGCGCGAGCTGCGCCAGCCGGCCGGCCGGGCGCTCGCCATAGAGGTCGGAAAGCGAGGCCGGCAGCACCAGCGCCAGCGCGCCATTGCCGCGGCTTTCCCATTTCAGCCTCGGCATGACGCCAGGCATCGCCGCCGTCAAAAGGTAGACGACGCGCATCATCGCCGCCAGCACGCGGGCGCGCTCGAGCAGGCGCGGCGGCGCCAGCGCCTTGATCTCCGGCGCGATGCCATCGTTGAAGATGCCGTCATGGCGGTAAGCGTTGGCCAGGGCCAGATAGGCGCGGCCCGGATGGTCGACGCCGATGAAGGAGGCATGCGCGATGATGTTGAGCGACTGCCTGCCGCGATATTCGGGATGCGCGCGCCAGCCAATGTCGGCGAGCAGGCAAGCGGCATGGCGGTAACGCGCCTCGTCTTCCGTCTCGTCGATGCCGAAGGCCTTGAACGCCTTGCCGGTCCATTCGACCAGGTCATGCGCGTGGTGCACCGACCGCGAGCGCAGCAGCGCCAGTTCCTCGGCCGCCGAGATCAGCGGATCGGCCTTCTGCTCCTCCGCATCGAGCAGCGAATAGAGGAAGCCCTCGCGCACGCCCTGCGCCGAGACGACGATCTTCGAGGGCTGCATCGCCGACATGATCTCCTGCAACACGACGGCGCCGTAAGGCAGCAGCGAGCGGCGGTTCTTGGAGACGCCCTCGATGCCCTTCACCTTCTCGACCTCGCCCTTTGCCACCTGCCGGAGGAAGGTCTGCGCGCTGTCGGCCGAAATCTCGTAGTGATGCATGATGCCGAGCGGGTAGTTGTTCATCTCCATGTGCAGCCTGGCGAGATTTCGCCAGGTGCCGCCGACGGCGTAGAAGGCCCTGCCCTGCCCGCCCTTGAGCAGCTTTGCCCGCGCCAGTTCCTGGCGCGCGATCTTCTGCGCCTGGACGAGCGAGTTCTTCGCCATGTCCTGCAGGCGCAGACCGCCGAGCGGCAGCGTGATGCCGTCGCCGATCGCCTCTCGGTTGATGTCGATCAGCTCGAGGCTGCCGCCGCCGAGGTCGCCGGCGATGCCATTGGCCGGATGGAAGCCGGAGATCACGCCAAGCGCCGAGTAATAGGCTTCCTGGCGGCCGGTCAGCACGCGGATCTCGGTCCTCAGCACCTCTTCGGCACGATGGATGAAATCCGGCCCGTTGATCGCCTCGCGCGCGGCGGCGGTGGCCAGCACATACATGTGCTCGGCGCCCGCCTGGTCGGACAGCGCGCGGAAGCGGCGGAATTCCTCCATCGAGCGCGTCACCGCCTCGGGGTCGAGCTTGCCCGTCGAAACGATGCCGCGGCCAAGGCCGGCCAGCATCTTCTCGTTGAACAGCAGCGAGGGCGAGCGCGCCAGCCCCTCATAGACGACAAGGCGGATCGAGTTCGATCCGATGTCGATGATCGACAGCGGCCGCCGGTCCTGGAGCCGGCCCTGGGAAACTGCAATCACGCGGCGTTATTCTTCTTGCGGCGCTTGAACTGGGCGATGCGCCTGGGCGCATGCGATTTCAGCGCGTCGCCCCGTCCGGACAGGCTCGGATTGGTCATGAAATATTCCTGCGCGTTGAACGGCTCCTCGCCCTCCTCCAGCACGACGCGCCTGGAGGTGCCGTCAGCCAATACGTCGAAACTTTGCTGGTTGTCCATGATGTTGCCCAGCATGATCTGGCCAAGCACCTGCTCATGCACAGTTGGATTGGTGATCGGCACAAGCGTCTCGACGCGGCGGTCGAGGTTGCGCGGCATCATGTCGGCCGAGGAGATGTAGACGATCGCCTCGTCGGACGGCAGGCCGTAGCCGTTGCCGAAGCAGTAGATGCGGCTGTGCTCGAGGAAGCGGCCGACGATCGACTTCACCCTGATGTTCTCCGAAAGGCCCGGCACCTGCGGCCTGAGGCAGCAGATGCCGCGCACGACGAGGTCGATCTCGACCCCGGCGCGGCTGGCGTCGTAGAGCGCGTCGATGACGGTCGGGTCGACCAGCGCGTTCATCTTCATCCAGATGCGCGCCGGCCGTCCTTCGCGCGCATGGACGACTTCCTCGGCGATGTGCTTCAGGATGCGCTTGCGCAGCGTGAACGGCGACACGGCAAGGCGCATCTCCTCGGCCGGTTCGGCATAGCCGGTGATGAAGTTGAATATCTGCGCGACATCGCGCGCGATCGTCGGATCGGTGGTGAAGAAGGACAGGTCGGTGTAGATGCGGGCGGTCACCGGGTGGTAGTTGCCGGTGCCGAGA
>JAFKFE010000268.1:0-1923 GCA_017308345.1 Alphaproteobacteria bacterium
CTTCGAGGATAGCGGCATAGGCGGCCTGTCCCGTGGCGATATCGGATATCGATATGCCGACGCGGGCCGGGCCCGACGTCGCCGATCCCGTGACACCGGCCAGACCCGCCTCCGCCTGGATGAGCAGGTCGTAGGCTTTCCGCTCCTGATCCGGCGTTCCCGGCGCATAGCCGCCGATGTCGCACACGATCAACCGGGGGAACCGCCGCCTGAGGTCGGCGCTGCCGATGCCCAACCTGTCGGTGGCGCCGGGCGCCAGGTTCTGGATAAACACGTCGGCCGTGGCGAGCATCGTCTCGACCAGCGCCAGGTCATCTGGTTGCTTCAGGTCGACGGTGCAGGACTGCTTGCCGCGGTTGTTCCAGACGAAATAGCTGGAGAGGCCGTGAACATAATCATCATAGCCGCGCGCGAAGTCGCCCTCGGGGCGCTCCAGCTTGATGACGCGCGCGCCGGCGTCGGCCAGCCGGGACGTCGCCAAGGGCGCGGCCACGGCTTGCTCCAGCGAGACGACGGTTATTCCCCCCAGCGCGCCCGGCATGGCTCGCTCCTTATCCTGCGTTTCCGGGATCGTCCGCATTTTCGGGGCCCGGAGAAGGCTGGCGCGGCTCCCACACGCCTAGCTTGCGCAGGACGCGCACCTCATCGCGTATGAGGGTCGTCAGCGCGCGTATGACCGTCGTGGTCGGCCGCTGGCTGGACGTCGCCAGGAGCAGTTCGCGCTCGATCGGCGGATTGCGGATGCGCCAGTAGTTGATCCTGCCTTCCGCGACGAGGTTGTGGCAGCTCGAATAGGACAGGATGGTGTAGCCTATCCCCGCTTCGACGAGCCGCAAGGTCGACGGCATGGCATCGACCTCGACCTCGATGTTGGGCTCGATGCCGGCGGATCCGAGGATGTGATCCAGAACCACCCGCAGACCATGCGGCCTTGCCGGAAGGATCATCGGCAGGCGGGACATCACGGCGGCATCGACAGGGCCCGGCCCCAGGTTGTGCGGGTCGTTCCTGGCGCCGAGCAGGAACAGCTCGTCGCGCAGGATGGGCTCGGCCAGAAGATTGTTCATCCTCGGCGCGTTGTACAGGACCGCGACATCGATCTTGCCCATCACCAGCCATTCGAGCAAATGGCCGCTGAAGCCCTCGATCACCCTCAAGCTCACCTGAGGGAACTGGGCGCGGAAATTCTGCACCAGGGGCGCCGTCAGGACGACGCCGACCGATGGCGGCATCCCCAGCACGATCGTGCCGCGTGGATTCGATCGCAGCGCCGCCAGTTCCGTCTCGGCGCGCGCCGCCTGCTCGAGCAGCGCCACGGCGTAGCTTTGCAGGATCTTGCCGGCTTCCGTAAGCACGATGCCGCGGCCGTTGCGATAGAGCAGCGCGACGCCGACCTTGTCCTCGAGCGACTTGATCTGACGGCTCAGCACCGGCTGGCTGATGGACAGCGCCACCGCGGCGCGGGAGAAGCTGCCGAACTCCGCCACGGCGGTAAACAGCTGCAGTTGCTTCAGATCGAACATTGAGTGCGGCCTCTGGCTCGAATGCGGAACCGCATTGTCGAAGCACGCGGCAAACGCCCAAGTTTGGGACACGGAGCGATGGTTGACAAGGGATGCCCAACCGGCGCCCTGCAAAGCTGTTATGCGGCGAGCGAAGCTTATGCTGCGCTCCGGAATTGGCTTAGTTGCTACCACATGGCCGCCTGAACGAGGATGGCCTTCCCGGAGTAAAAACTTTGCAGACTCGAACGCTTGGGTTCGTTGGGCTCGGCCGCATGGGCGCGCCCATGGTAAGACGGCTCGCGGAAGCGGGCCACCACGTCATCGTCCATGATCGCCGGCCGGATGCGGCCGCCGACCTGCCGGGCAACTCGATAAGCGTGGCCGCCACGGCCGCCGCCGTCGCGGACGAGGCCGAAGT
>JAFKFE010000268.1:1992-4299 GCA_017308345.1 Alphaproteobacteria bacterium
CCTGTCGACCACCGGTCCCAGCATGGCCAAGACCATCGCGACGGAGCTGGCCGGCCGCGGCATCGCCTGGGTCGACGCGCCGGTCTCAGGCGGCATCGCCGGTGCCCGCAACGGCTCGCTCGCGGTGATGGTCTCGTGCAAGAAGTCGGTATTCGACGAGATCGAGCCGGTGCTGGCCAATTTCGGCAAGCGATTCTACTGTGGCGAAAACGCCGGCACCGCCCAGGTCGCCAAGCTCGGCAACAACATGATCGCGGCCGCCGTCATCCTGCTCTCCGCCGAGGCGCTTGCCATGGGCGTGAAATCCGGGCTGGACCCGCGCATCATGTGCGACATCATCAATGCGTCGAGCGGCCGCAACAGCGCCACCCAGGACAAGTTCCCCCGCGCGGTGCTGCCGGGAACGTTCGATTTCGGCTTCGCCACCGCCCTGTCCTACAAGGACGTTCGCATGTGCGTCGACGAAGCGGAAAACCTCGGCGTGCCGATGGTCGCGGGATCGCTGGTAAGGCAGATGCTGGCCGCCACGAATGCCCGCTTCGGACCGGACTCGGACTTCACCTCGATGGTACGCATCGTCGAAGAATGGGCTGGGGTAGAAATCCGCGCCTAGAGCGGTTCAGCGCTTCGCGGAATCGCTGAACCGCTCTAAGTCTTTGTTTTTTCGCAATTCCGGGGCGGAAAACTGCTCCACACTTTTCCTGGAATTGCTCTAAAAGGGCAGGAACCGCGGAGGAGTCGGATGGCAAGCTTCACGAAGCAATTGGCTGACACCCTGGCCGACCTGCCGTTGGAAGTGTTCAGTCCGGCCGCCACCGCCAAGGCAAAGCTTTGCCTGCTCGATTTCCTCGGCTGCGCCTTCGAGGCTTCCGCGCTCGATCCGAGCCAGCAGGCGCTGGCCGCGGTGACGCCGGCGCGCGGCGGCCACATCATCGGCGAAAACCGGCAGGCCACCCCGGCGGACGCGGCTTTCGTCAACGCGGTCAAGGGGCACGGCCTGGTCCGCGAGGACATGCATGCCGGATCGGTATGCCATCACGGCGTCGTCGTCTGGCCGCTTCTCCTGGCGCTGGCCGAGACAAAGGCTGTTTCGGGGTCAGACCTGCTGCGGGCGGCCATCGTCGCCTACGAGGTCGGCGGGCGGCTCGGCCGGATGCTGATCGACCGGGAGCTTTCGGGACTGTTCAGGCCGACGGGGCTGGTGGCTCCGATCGGCGCGGGATGCGGAGCCGCGCGGCTGCTCGGCCTCGACAAGGGACAGACCGCGGCCGCGATCGCCTTCGCCGCCAACACATCTTCCGGCCTCAATCAATGGCCGCAGAGCGGCGGCTCGGACATGTTCTTCCATCCGGGCTTCGCCGCGCGCAACGCCTGGATGGCTGTCCAACTCGCTGCGGCCGGCGCCTATGGAAGTCCTGATGCGCTGGAAGGAAAATCCGGTTACTTCGCGGCGTTCGCACGCCGGCCAATGCCGGGGCCGGTGGAGCTCTTTCCCGACGGCGAGGCCGACATCCTGGCCGTCTACCACAAGGCGGCGCCGGCCTGCAATTTCGCCCAGACGGCTTGCCAGACCGCGCTGAAGCTCGTCGAGATGATCGGCCCCGGGGCGGCACCCGTCGAACGGATCCATATCCGCGTCCCCGCCGCCGCGGCGGCCTATCCGGGATGCGACAACACCGGACCCTTCGAGCGTTCGCTGCAGGCCAAGATGAGCATTCCTTTCGGCGTCGCGGCGGTGTTCGCCGGCGGCCGCCTGTCGGAAGACAATTACAGGGACCTGCGGCACAAGGAGACGCTGCGGCTGATCGATGCCTGCGACCTCTCGGCGAGCGAGGAACTGACGGCGCAGTTTCCGGCCAGGCAGGGCGCCAGCATCGATGTCGTCCTCGGCGACGGGCGGCAGCTGTCGATGGGCCTTCAGGACGTCATACCAGCCACCGAAGCCGAAATCCGCGAGCGATTCAGGTCGGCTGCCGCGCCGATCGTGGGCGACGAGCAGGCCAGGTCGATCGAGGACTTCATCGACAGGCTGGACTCCAAGAAGGATGCCGGCCGGCTGATGCCGCTCTGCGCAACGAAGGAAAAGACCAGGCAGCGAAAAGCGGCTTGAGCGGGAAGGCCCGTGGGGAGGGGTCTGAATGACAGTTCGGCGCAAGACAGCTTTCGTGACCGGCGCGGCGAGCGGCATCGGCCGCGCCGTTGCAACAAGCCTCCGTGCCGAGGACGCTCGCATCGTGCTCGCGGACCGGCAGGCCGAGGCGCTTCAGGTCGGCTGCCGCGCCGATGCTGGGAGACAAGCAGGCCAGG
>JAFKFE010000269.1 GCA_017308345.1 Alphaproteobacteria bacterium
AGCGCGGCGCACCTGCCGGAGCGGATCGCCGCGAAGGTTGCCGGCGGCAAGCACGGCGGCGATGCCGCCACGCTGCTGCGCGTCGAGGGTTTTGGCCCGTCGGTCGTCTATCGCGTCGAGGCCTTGCGCAAGTTGCTCGGCAGGGCTGGGCCGCTGGAAGAGATCGCCGGCGAGGCGTCGAAGACGATCTGGCGCGACATCCGCGACTGCGTCCCCTTCGCCGACGGCGGCGCGCGGCCGGTCTGGCGCGTCTCGATGGCGCCGTCCGAAGCCCATCACATGGTTATGGCCCTGCGCATGCAGGCGGCGGTCGACGCCTTCTATGACTGGCAGGGCGGGCTGGTCTGGCTGTCGATGCGCGAGGGCGACCCCGAAGCCGACCTTTTGCGCGGCCTGATCCGCAAGCATGGCGGCGGCCACGCGACGCTGGTGCGCGCTTCAGCCTCGCATCGCGCGGCCCTGCCGGTGTTCGAGCCGCAGCCGCCGCATCTGGCGGCACTGTCGGCGCGGCTCAAGGCCGAGTTCGACCCGAAGCAGATTCTCAACCCCGGCCGCATGGCCAGCGGTTCCAGCTCTGCTACTCTTCCTCGATCAACGGAGGGAGCAGCACCATGAGCAATATCAATCCAGGCCCGGACATGGGGTCGCGCCAGAGCGATCGCTGGCTGGAGGCGGGCCAGACCAACGCGCTGGTCATCTACATTCTCTACCTCGCCAGCGTCGTCATCGGCGTCACCGGCCTTTTCGGCATCGTGCTCGCCTACATCAATCGCGGCAAGGCGGGCGGCTTTGTCGAAAGCCACTACACGTTCCTGATCAGGACCTTCTGGATCGGTCTCCTTTATGCAGCGATCTCCGTGGTGCTGATGATGCTGGCGATCGGCTTCCTGCTGATGTTCGCGGTCGCCGTCTGGTTCATCGCCCGCTGCATTCTCGGCATCCAGGCGCTGCAGCGCGGCGAGCCTGTCAGGAACCCGCAGAGCTGGCTTCTGGGACAGTAAGGATTCTTGCGTGCAGACCAATTTCTCCCTTGCCCAGCTCGCCGATCCGCATGTCGCTGAATCGGAGAAGATCCTGCGCAAATGCGTGCATTGCGGCTTCTGCACCGCCACCTGCCCGACCTATGTGACATTGGGCAACGAGCTCGATTCCCCGCGCGGCCGCATATACCTCATCAAGGACATGCTGGAGAACGGCCGGCCGGCCGACAAGGAGATCGTCACCCATATCGACCGGTGCCTCTCCTGCCTGGCCTGCATGACGACATGTCCGTCGGGCGTGAACTACATGCATCTGGTCGACCATGCCCGCGCGCATATCCAGGAGACCTACAAGCGGCCGCTGCTCGACCGGCTGACGCGCGCCATGCTGGCTGCCGTGCTGCCTTATCCGGACCGCTTCCGCGCCGCGCTGAGATTGGCAGGGCTTGGCCGTCCGTTCATCGGGCTATTCGAGAGGCTGCCGGGTTTGAAGCCAGTCGCCGCGATGCTGAAGCTCGCGCCCCCGTCGATCCCTCCGGCGTCGCCGATGGCGAAGCCAGGCGCGCATGCTGGCCAGGGTACCAAACGCGGCCGCGTCGCCATCCTCACCGGTTGCGCGCAATCCGTGCTTGACCCTGCCATCAACGACACCACCATCTCCTTGCTGACCAGGCTCGGTGTCGAGGTCGTGGTGCCGGAGGGCGAGGGTTGCTGCGGCGCGCTCGTCCATCACATGGGCCGCGAGGCGGCCGCCCTTGCCTCGGCGAGGCGGAATGTCGATGCCTGGACGCGCGCCATCGACCGGGGCGGCCTCGACCTGCCCGAGCCGGTACGCAAGCCGGGCACTGTCGTGGCCTATCATTCGGCCTGCTCGATGCAGCACGGCCAGAAGATCACGCGGCAGCCGAAGGAGCTGCTGGCCAAGGCGGGCTTCGTCGTGCGCGAGCCGCGCGAAGGGCATCTGTGCTGCGGATCGGCCGGCACCTACAACATCCTCCAGCCGGAGATTTCGGCGAAGCTGCGCGACCGCAAGGTGAAAAACATCGAAGCGACGGGCGCTTCAGTTGTCGCCACCGGCAATATCGGCTGCATCACGCAGATCGCATCGGCCGCGAAACTGCCGGTGGTGCACACGATCAAGCTGCTCGACTGGGCCTATGGCGGTCCGAAGCCGGAAGGCGTTTCCGAAGCGAAGCTGGTTGCCGCCGAGTAGCGAATTACTCAGCCGCGAGCTGATCCGGCGCGCCATAGGTCGCGCGGTAGAGCGCGCGCTGGCGGTTGAGCGCCACCATCGTGTTGCGCAAAAGGATGGCCACCGTGAGCGCCAGGAGGCCACTTCCTTCACGCTTTCGGTGTCGACGTCGCCGACGATATGGGTTTCTCCGTCGGGCCCGGCCTCCGAGTTGATGCCGATGTCGATGACGCAGGCGCCCGGCTTCACCATGTCGGCCTTGATGAGCCGCGGCTTGCCGACGGCGACGAACAGCGCGTCGGCGCGCCGCGCGTGCGCGGCGACCGAGCGTGTCATGTGATGGCAGACCGTCACCGTCGCGCCCTCGCTCATCAACAGGAAGGCGATCGGCTTGCCGACGATCTCGGAATGGCCGACGACGACCACTTCGAGCCCCTTGAGATCGAGCCCGGTCTCCTTCAGCAGTTCGACCGAGGCCGCCGCCGTGCAGGGTGCCAGATCGAGCTGGTTGTAGACGATGTTGCCGATCGAGGCCGGGTGCATGCCCTCGACGTCCTTCAGCGGATGCACCGCGCCCTGGAGCGTCTTGATCGGGATATGCGCCGGCACCGGCCGCTGGATGATGATGCCCGTGACGCGCGGGTCGGCATTGAGGCCGTGGATCGCCGCTTCCAGTTCACCGGCGGTTATGTCGGCGGCGAAGCGCCTTTCCTCGAAGCCGATGCCGGCAAGGGCAGCCTTGGCGCGCTGGTTGCGCACATAGACTTCGACCGCGGCGGTATCGCCGACGGTGATCGAGACGAGCTTGGGCGCAAAGCCTTCGGCTGTGGCGATTGCCGCATCCTCGCGCACCGAGGCGATGATGCGCTGGGCGACCGGGCCGCCTTTCAGGTAGCGGCTGTCGTCGGTCCGGGTCATGCTGGCACCTCCGCTTTCTGGGGCAATTCGAGGAAAGGCGCGCAAGCCGCTTCCCGTCGAAAATTGCGTGGCAACTGAGATTTGTGCGCTGCAATAGCAGAGGACCGCCCGGAAATCAGCCCCGAATGCGAACCGCAATGCTTCCAGGACGACTTGTCGCCGGCATGCATGTCGCCCAAAAATGACCTCGGTTTTGGGAAGACGACATGCATAAAAACTAAAGAA
>JAFKFE010000270.1 GCA_017308345.1 Alphaproteobacteria bacterium
GATCCGCGTTCCAAGCCTGAGCGCTTGAATAAAGGTAGGTGCAGTATTTATTCCCGCATACAATCCCCGGGCCGAGAATTCCGGGTTTGGTGATCCGGAAGAAAGTCATGCCGGACCACGTATCCCTTGTCTCGCCCAGATAATTCGGCAGGTTTTTCAGCGCCTGCACGGCAGATGGTTCCGATGCATTGCTACGGCTGCCGGCCATGTGGATGTTCAGGGACATGGCGCCGGCAATCAGCACCACAGCCAACACATGCCGGCGAAACAGGGTCATGTCATGTAGCCCTTCTCGCGCCGTACCCGACCTTCGTTAAGGCGCGTCCGCCACCATGCGATCGTTCGCTCCAACCCATCGCGCAGGCTGGTCTGCGCTCGCCATCCAGTTTCGCCTTCAAAGCGCGAGGAATCCGCGAGCAAGGCGCGAACCTCGGAATTTTGCGGCCGCAAGCGGCTCTCGTCGCGATGGACGGGCTTTTTGGAGCCGCTCAACTCTAGGACAAGATCCAACACATCCGAGATGGTCACGGCGCGCTGGCTGCCCGCATTGTAGGCGTGGCCGAATTCGAGGCCGGCCAAGCCCGCGGTCAGGAATGCCGCCGCAGTGTCCTCGACAAAGGTGAGGTCGCGGACCGGGCTTGTGTCGCCGACCATGATTGCCGGGCAATTCGGGTCGAGAGCCTGCCGGATAATGGTCGGCACGATAGCCCGCTCACTCTGGCGCGGACCATAGGTGTTGAAGGGCCGCATGATGACAACCGGGACATCAAACGACCTGGCATATGACTCCGCCATCATGTCGGCGCCAATCTTGGATGCCGAATATGGCGACTGTCCCTGCAGCGGATGAGTTTCGCGGATGGGCATGGTCTGGGCGGTCCCATAAACCTCGCTGGTAGAGGTGTGGACGACCCGCTCCGTCTCCCATTGACGCGCCGCTTCAAGCACATTCACAGTGCCGAGGATGTTGGTGTCCACATAGGACTGGGCGGCCGCGTAGGAATAGGGGATCGCAATGAGCGCGGCCAAGTGGAACACAACCGCCTGGCCACGCATGATCCGGTTCAGAAACGCGCTATCGCGGACGTCGCCGCGAACAAGCTTCAACCGGCTTCGAGCGCTGTCCGGCAAATCGTCCAGCCAGCCGTGGCTGTCGAAGGAATTGTAGAGCGCCAGAGCCGTGACATCGGCCCCGTTTCGAACAAGGGCCTCGGTGAGATGCGAACCAATGAAACCATCCGCGCCCGTCACAAGAACTTTCTTGCCGTTGTAGCCCATGACTATCGATCCCCTTGACTGACCGTAGTGCTTGTCATTCGAGTTCACACCGCAATCGGCCGTGATGGGACCCAGCCGACGATTGCCAGAAAGCCCCGCACCATCCACACGATATCGGATACGATGGTGCGCCGCGGATAGTAGGAGAGATCGAGCTTGGCCTTGGCGGGAAACATAACCTCCCTGTAGAACAGCACGGGATCAACGGATCTGGGGAAGAAACGCGCCTCGTTGCGGAAAAGAACCTGGGTTGGACCTAGCAGGCCAGGCTTGTATTGCAGGACAGCCTCGGGGCCCCCGCTGAAACAGTCCGCGAAAGCAAGACTCTCGGGTCGCGGCCCGACGATCGCCATCTCGCCTTTGAGGACGTTCCAAAGCTGCGGCAGTTCGTCAAACTTCGTTGCAGCGAGGAACCGGCCCAACGTCGTCATTCGGCTATCGCCTGCCATAGTCAGCGCCAGACCCTGGGAGCTGCAGTTAACACTGAACTTGCGGAATTTGTACATGCGGAAGGGTTGGCCACCCGCGCCCACGCGAGTTTGCACGAACAGGATCAACCCGCCGCCTTCCAGCAGAAGCGCTCCAGCGATCAGCAGCATCAGCGGTGCCAATACAATGATCGCGGTGCCCGCGACCGCGATATCGATCGAGCGTCTCGCGAAGCCATGCGCAGCGCGTGAGACGAACCGCCGATGCAGGGAAAGGTCCGAGGCGTTCATGCCGCGGTTCCTGTTCGGGTTCCGCTCTCGAGCGCGCCGGCGAGCGCCGTCACAACCGCTTCGACGACAGACGAGGTCATCTGGGGATGTAACGGTATGGTCAACTCTCGCTGTGCAAAGTCCTCGGTGCGCGGCAGGCTGATGCCGGGATAACGCTCGCGATAGAACGTCATCTGATGCACCGGCGGATAGTGGATCGTGGTCTGTATGCCCTGCGCTCGCAATTCATCGATGACGTCTTGCCGCTTTGCGTAGCGCGGCAGGAGGATCGGCATGATGTGATGGGCGGATGTCCGGGGTTCGCT
>JAFKFE010000271.1 GCA_017308345.1 Alphaproteobacteria bacterium
CAGCGGCTGGGATGATGAGGTCCGGGGCCCCAACAGCCTCTATCAAGACTTCACGACCTTCGGCCGATCGCCCAAACAATTGCACGGATCCTGCCAGCACGACCAGTTGGAAGTTCGGCACGTCGCCTTGTTCGAACAGAACGGTGCTCGAGGAAACGCTGTGCACCATGGCATTTCGTAGCAGGTCGGTCCGACGGGATACGGTTAGCCCCCGAAACAATGGCAGTTCTTCAGGCGCCACGCCCTCATACGTCATTTCATCCAACTGCTTCGTCTCCGATTGAGGCTTTCCGCCGCTTCCACATCGTGTGTGACAAATGTCACGCGATGCCTTGATCTGAATCAATGCTGGATGATGCCGGCTCGGTCATGTTGGCCCTTGACCGGGCGAGAGTCCGATCCTTGAGGCCAACCTTCGAAGAGGCTGCCAACAATGAAAACGACCGTCTATCCGAAGTCCGGTCAAATCCTTGGCGCAAGCACGGCCGCATTCACGGTCTGCTTCGCGGTCTGGACCATTTTCTCCATCATCGGCATTCGCATCCGTCAGGAACTCGGTCTCACGGAGACGCAGTTTGGGCTGCTTGTCGGCACGCCGATCCTGACGGGATCCCTGCTCAGGGTTGTGCTCGGCATCTGGACCGATCGCTATGGCGGCCGGATCGTCTTCACGGCAAATATGCTTGCCGCCGCCGTCGCGACTTTCCTGTTGACCTATGCCCATACCTATCCGCAGATGCTGGTCGCAGCCCTTGGCGTCGGCATAGCGGGCGGCTCCTTTTCGGTCGGCGTTGCTTACGTGTCGCGTTGGTTTCCGCCGGAAAGGCAAGGTACCGCGCTCGGCATCTTCGGTGCCGGCAATGTCGGCGCCGCGGTCACCAAATTCCTCGCCCCCTTCGTGCTCGTCGCCTTCGGATGGCAGGTCGTGGCTGAGGTCTGGGCAGCGGCCCTCGTCGTCATGGCCGTCATCTTCTGGTTCATGACGGATGACGACCCGGTCATCGTGGAACGTCGGCGGTCGGGCATCAAGCCGAAGAGCGCCTGGCTTGAACTCGAGCCTCTGAAGAACGTCCAGATCTGGCGTTTCGCGCTCTACTATTTCTTCGTCTTCGGCGCCTTTGTCGCGCTTGCGCTCTGGCTGCCGCAATATCTCATCAACGTCTACGGCCTCGACATCAAGACGGCCGGCATGATCGCGGCCTTCTTCTCGGTGCCGGCAAGCCTGTTTCGCGCCTATGGCGGGCACCTTTCGGACAGCTTCGGCGCCCGCCGCGTGCTCTACTGGACGTTCATGGTTTCGGTCGTGACGACCTTTATCCTGTCCTATCCGCCGACCGACTATGTCGTCCACGGCATAAACGGTACGACCTCTTTCCATATTGAGATGGGCCTCTTCGGCTTCATTATCACGATATTCGTGCTCGGCTTCTTCATGGCCCTCGGCAAGGCCGCCGTCTACAAGCACATCCCGGTTTATTATCCCGACCATGTCGGTTCGGTCGGCGGCCTTGTCGGCATGATCGGCGGCCTCGGCGGTTTCGTGCTGCCGATCCTGTTCGGCCTGCTGCTCGACCTGACCGGCCTTTGGACGAGCTGCTTAATGGCACTCTTCCTGCTGGTCTCCGGCGCGCTGCTCTGGATGCATATGGCCATTCGCCAGATGGAACGCGGAACCGTCGGTGAGGTTCTCGCAAAGCTCCCGCCTTTCCCCGAAATGCAGGACATGCCCGCGCCCGCGGCAAAGACGCGGACGGGCGGCCCCCTTACCGACTGGCGTCCGGAGGACAAGACCTTCTGGGCTGAAACCGGCCGCCGCATCGCCAAGCGCAATCTGTGGCTTTCGATCCCGGCGCTGCTGCTTTCCTTCGCCATCTGGCAGGTATGGTCTGTCGTGGTCGCGAAGCTTCCGCTGGTCGGCTTCACCTTCACCACCGACCAGCTCTTCTCGCTCGCCGCGCTGCCCGGGATCTCGGGTGCGACGCTGCGCATCTTCTATTCCTTCATGGTGCCGATCTTCGGCGGCAGGCTGTGGACGACGCTTACGACCTGGTCACTCATCATACCGGCGGTCGGCATCGGCTATGCGGTGCAGAACCCCGACACGCCTTATGTCGTGCTGTTGATCCTGGCGCTGCTCTGCGGTTTCGGCGGCGGCAACTTCGCTTCTTCCATGGCCAACATCTCCTTCTTCTTCCCGAAGGCGGAAAAGGGCAATGCGCTTGCGCTCAACGCCGGCCTTGGCAACCTCGGTGTCAGCGTCGTCCAGTTCGTCGTGCCGCTGGCAATCACCACCGGGATATT
>JAFKFE010000272.1 GCA_017308345.1 Alphaproteobacteria bacterium
TCATGGTGCTGCCGCTCTATTCCTCGCTGGAGAAAATGGACTATTCGCTGATCGAGGCCGCGCAGGATCTCGGCTGTCCCCCGGCCAGCGCCTTCTGGAAGATCACCTTCCCGCTCTCGCTGCCCGGTGTCGTCGCCGGCTGCCTGCTGGTGTTCATCCCCGCGGTCGGCGAGTTCGTCATCCCCGACCTGCTCGGCGGTTCGCAGACGCTGATGATCGGCAAGACGCTCTGGAACGAATTCTTCTCCAACCGCGACTGGCCGGTTTCGTCGGCGGTGGCCGTGATCCTGCTCCTGGTGCTGACGGTTCCGATCATGTTTTTCCAACAGGCTCAGGCGAAGGCACAGGAGCAGGGCAAATGAACTCGACCTGGAGCCGCTTCAACATCACCTCGATCGTGCTGGGCTTTGCCTTCCTCTATTTGCCGATCGTGCTTTTGATCGTCTTCTCCTTCAATGAGTCCAAGCTCGTCACCGTCTGGGGCGGTTTCTCGACCAAATGGTACGTCTCGCTGTTCCACAATCAGGGCCTGATGGACGCGACCTGGGTGACGGCGCGCGTCGGTGTCATCTCGGCCACGGTGGCGACCGTGCTCGGCACGCTCGCCGCCATCACGCTCACGCGCTACACTCGCTTCAGGGGCCGGCTGCTTTTCTCGGGCATGGTCTTCGCGCCGCTGGTCATGCCGGAGGTCATCACGGGCCTCTCGCTGCTCTTGCTCTTCGTCGCCGTCGGGTTCGATCGTGGTTTCTACACGGTCACGCTTGCTCACATCACCTTCACCATGTGTTTCGTGGCCGTCGTCGTGCAGTCGCGCCTCGTCTCCTTCGACCGTTCGCTGGAGGAGGCGGCGATGGATCTCGGCGCGCCGCCGGTGAAGACCTTCTTCCAGATCACCTTGCCGGTCATCATGCCGGCGATCATCTCCGGCTGGATGCTGGCCTTCACGCTCTCGCTCGACGATCTGGTCATCGCGAGCTTCACCTCGGGTCCGGGCGCCACCACGCTGCCGATGAAGATCTACAGCCAGGTGCGCCTCGGCGTGACCCCGGAAATCAATGCCGCCTGCACCATCCTGATCGCGGTGGTGGCGATTGGCGTCATCATCGCGTCGATCGCCAACAAGCGCCGCGAGATGCAGCGCCAGCTCGATGAACAGGCCGCGCAGCGCGGTTGAAGTGACGGAGGGCGGGGCGCATGGCGACCCGCTCTCGTGTCTTTTCTTGACCCAATGCCGAGCGGAAAGGCTACGGCAAAGTCGCCGAGCCCAACCACCGGCACTTTCCTGGAATTGCCTACTGGCCTGAAACGCCCGGAGCGATCGGCGATATGAACGGCGCGCTCCAATTGCCGCCGACGAAGAACAGCGACTGGTTCGGCTGAGCGGGAGGCGGACTGGCCGCCTCGCCATTGGCCTGCTGAGGCTGTTGCGCCGGCTGTCCGTTGGGCATTACTCCGCCTGAGAGCGCCAGGCCTCGTCCGACATAGGAGGCGATGCCGGTGAGCCAGATCTTGTATTTCTGCGAATTGATCTCAGCCTTGTCGAGGCGCGCCACGCCCTTGGAGATGCTTGCCTTGATCTCGGCGCCGTCGATCGGCAGCGAACCGCCGGCGACATCGTCGAGCGCGAAGAAGCCGCCTTGCTGGTTGCGCTTGAGGAAGGCAGGCAGGTCGAGCCCGTTGAGCGTGCCCGGCCCGAAGGTCGCCGAAAACGATCCGTCGGCATTCTCGAAGATCGAGTTCCAGGCCTTGCCAGGCCCCTTGAGGATGACCGATACCGTCCCGGTGCCGGCCGGCGTCAGCCGCGTCATTCCCGCCGCCGTCGCGAAGGCCCCGGTATCCACATCCGATGCCAGGAGCCGCATCTCGACCTGCGTGCCTTCCGGCTTGCGGTCGAAGCGCAGGCTGCTCTGCACGTTGCCGCCGAAGGCGGACGCGTCCGATATGTCGAAGACGGCGAGCCCATTCTTGACCTGCGCGGTAGCCGCGACATCGGCCAGTTGCACCGGTCCCGCCGTGGCATGCGCCGCCGACAGCCTGAGGTCGAGGTTGATGCGGTCGGCGAAGCTGGTGTCGATGTCGCCGGGTCCGTCCTCGCCGGTAGGCGCGACAGGTGTGAAAGCCGACAGGAAGGATCTCAGATCCAGCGTATCGAAGGCGAGCGTGCCGGCAATCACCGGGCGCCCCTCGGCGAAGGAGAAATCCAGCGCCCCCATGCCCGGATTGTTGTCGAGCGTGACGGTCGTGTTCTCGAACTTCGCGCGCCCCTCCGAGGCGTTCACCTTGCTGGCGACCGACAC
>JAFKFE010000273.1:0-2299 GCA_017308345.1 Alphaproteobacteria bacterium
CACGGAGGCCGGTCGAGGTGAAAGCGGACACCACGGCGTCGATCGCAACCGCTCCAAAGCCGGAGCCGGCCATCGTCAGTCCGCCGCCGGCCGCGACGCTTGCGCCTCCCTCGCCGAAGCCAATTCCCGCGCCGGTGGTGGCGAGCGCCCCCACGCCGGATGCGCCAGCGTTCGCGGTGACGCCCGCTGTCTATATTCCGATCCCACAGCCGAGACCGGCATATCCGCAGGCAACCGCGCGCGTCATTCATACCGGCATGAAGCTCGCGGCCCGCGGTTATGCCGACGGGGTCTACACCGGCCCCGCGGCCGACGCCTATTACGGCATCATCCAGATCCAGGCGCTCGTCCAGGGCGGCCGTCTCACGGCGCTCAAGGTCCTGAAATACCCCAATGACCGGCGCACCTCCATCAGCATCAACCGGCAGGCGTTGCCCATGCTGCGCGATGAGGCGATCAGCGCGCAAAGCGCCGATGTCGATATCATCTCGGGCGCCACGCTGACCAGCAGAGCCTTTATCCAGTCGCTTGGCGGCGCCCTGAAGAAGGCGTCTTCATAATTCCATGCGCGAGACGAGAATAATGATGGGCATGCCCATCACCGTCGACCTAGGCGGGTCGGCTGGTGACCTCGTCGGGAGGGTCTTCGACTATTTCGACGATGTCGACCGGCGTTTCAGCACCTACCGCCCGGACAGCGAGATCTCGGCCATAAACCGGGGCGATGTTCCAGTCCGCGACTGGAGCTGCCAGATGATGGATGTGATGAGGATCGCCGAGCAGACCAGAAGGGAAACCGCCGGCTATTTCGATATCCACAAGCCTGACGGCGCGCTCGACCCCTCCGGCATAGTCAAGGGCTGGGCCATCCGCAACGCGGCCGAAATCGTCCGTCGGGCGGACGTCAGCGACTTCTTCATAGAAGCCGGCGGCGACATCCAGTCCTGCGGCAGGAATGCGTCCGGCCAGGACTGGAGCGTCGGCATCCGCAATCCCTTCCAGGCGGATGAGATCGTCAAGGTGATCTATCCGCGCGGGCATGGCGTCGCCACGTCCGGCACATATGCGCGCGGGCAGCACATCTACAATCCGCACGCGGCCCATGACCCGATCAGCGGCATCGTCAGCCTCACCGTCATCGGCTCCGACGTGCTCGAGGCCGACCGCTTCGCCACCGCCGCCTTTGCAATGGGCCGGGACGGCATCTTCTTCATCGAGTAGACACCGGGGCTCGAGGGATATCTCATCGACAGCAACCGCCGCGCCACGCCGACAAGCGGTTTTGGAGCCTTCTGCCAGCCATGATCAAAAACCTCGACCGGCTTCTCGACCATATCACCATGTACCGGCTGGTGCTCTACTACCTGTTGGCGCTGCTTGGCGCCGCCTTCGTCCTGGGCTTCCTGAAGCTTGTGCCGCATGACCCGACGGAGCTCGCCTTTACGACCGCCCTGGTGCTGGCCACCTGCTGGGTCACTAACAAGGTCTTTGCACGGATCTTCGAGGTTCCGGCCAATGGCGAGTCCGTCCACATCACCGCGATGATCCTGGCGCTCATCCTCGATCCGATCGCCGTAACCGACGTCAAGGCCATCGGCGCCGTGGCATTCGCCTCGGTCTGGGCGATTTCGTCGAAATACATTTTGGCCGTCGGCAGGAAACATCTGTTCAATCCGGCGGCGCTGGGCGTTGCCTTGACCGCACTGCTTCTCGATCGTCCCGCCACATGGTGGGTGGGCGGCAGCGTGTGGCTACTCCCCCTGGTGCTTGTGGGCGGCGCCCTCATGGTGCGCAAGCTGCGTCGGCTCGATCTCGTGGCAACCTTCCTCGGGGCGGCGCTGGCGACGATACTGGCAACCACCGACCCGTCCCGATACGGCGCCGCTCTTGCAGAGACGTTCGGTTCGTCGCCGCTGCTGTTCTTCGCCTTCGTGATGCTGACCGAGCCGCTGACAGCGCCCACGACACGCTGGCCGCGTATCGCGTTCGCCGGCATCGTCGGCTTTCTGTTCGCACCCAACGTCCATATCGGCTCATTCTATTTCACACCCGAACTCGCTCTCCTGACGGGTAACCTCTTCGCTTACGCCGTGAGCCCGAAGGGCCGGTTCGTGTTGACCTTGGAGCGCATCGAGCAAACAGCCGTCGACAGCTACGACTTCATCTTCAGGTCACAGCGGAAGCTTGCCTTCCAGGCGGGCCAGTATCTTGAATGGACACTTGGGCTCGACAGGTCCGACAATCGTGGAAACCGGCGCTACTTCACGGTCGCGTCATCGCGCATCACGAAATCCAGCAC
>JAFKFE010000273.1:2381-4506 GCA_017308345.1 Alphaproteobacteria bacterium
GTCGCAACTGGCCGGCGATTTCACGCTTCCATCCGATCCGGAGACCAAGATCGCCTTCCTGGCGGGCGGCATCGGCATCACGCCATTCCGTTCGATGCTGCAATATCTCATCGATCGCGAGGAAGCGCGGCCTATCGTGGTCCTCTACGGGACAGAGAGCCAGGACGACATCGCCTATCGCGACGTGCTCGACTCGGCGCGGCGCAAACTCGGCATAAGGATATTCCACGCCGTGGCCAAGGGCGCGGTGCGCGGCCAGTATCCCGGTTACATCGACGCGCGCCTGGTGCGCCTCACCATGCCCGATTATCTCGAACGCACCTTCTACATCTCCGGCCCGCAGAGCATGGTCAAGGCGGTGCGCAAGACGCGGCTGGCGATGGGCGTCCGCCGCTCCATGATCAAGGTCGATTACTTCCCCGGATTTGCCTGAACGCCGCTCAACCATGCCGGGGCAAAAAGATGGTCACCGCCAGGCCGGAATGAGCATTGGCCATTTCGAGGCGGCCGCCATAGGCTTCGACGATATCCGAAACGATCGCCAGGCCGAGACCGCTGCCGCCGCCCTTGCTGTCGAGCTGAACGCCGCGCAGCAAGGCGGCGTCACGGGCGGCCTCGGGAATGCCCGGCCCGTCGTCGACGACCTTGATGATCACCTCGCCGGCGCTCGCGGATGCGCACACATGAACCAGGGATTTCGCGAAACGCGTCGCGTTTTCCACCAGATTGCCGAGAATCTCGGACAGGTCGCCTTCATCGACCGGCGCCATGAAGTCCTCGGCCGCGTCGATCACGAATGAGAGCTGCCTGCCTCTTGGCGTGCGTTTGACGACGGCAACCACGCCGCTCGCCACGTCCCGGACATGACACGCGGCGTCGCCGGGGACACCGGGCGCCAGACGAGCGCGTGCCAACTCACGCTCGACATGGCGGCGAATTGCGCCCGCGCTCTTCTCGATTTCGTCGGCAAGCTCGCCTTCGCCCTTTGTTCGCAAAGTCCGGATGTCGGCGGACAGGACCTGAAGGGGCGTCTTGAGGCCGTGCGCAAGGTCGGTGGCGCGCGAGCGCGCGCGAGAAAGCGCTTTCTCCTGGGCATCGAGCAGGCGGTTGATCTCGTCGGCAAGCGGCTGCACCTCGCTGGGCGCCGCCACGTCAAGCCTCGCCGTCCGCTGCGCGATCACGTCCTTGACCGCTACCCTCAGGCCTTCCAGCGGCGCCAGGCCGACAGTGATATGGATGAAGAAGGCCCCCATCAGCGCGAATGCGAGCACAATGAGCGCTGGCGCAAGATCACGAACATATTCGCCAACGGAGACTTCCACGTTGCGATGGTCTTCCGCCACGACGGCGCGGAAGGCCCGCCCGTCGGCGTCGGTGATCGTGCGCTCGACGGCGACGGTGAGCTCGCCACCCGGCCCCTTGAGTTCTTCCTTGCGCAGTTCACCTTGGGCTGCCTGTTCAGACAAGGCCAGCGTTGCGTCCCACAGGGAACGCGATCGGACGAGGCTATGGGTAGCCACATCCTCCACCTGCCAGTAATGGCCGGACAACGGACTGGAAAAGCGTTGGTCGGCCAGCGTCGACGCTACCGACAGACGGCCATCGGCGGTGAAGCTCGTCGCCCCAATCAGTTCGTTGAGATCGACCGTCAGTTCGCTGACGACACGCCGCTCAACGTTCAGTTCGAACAGGTAGCGAAGGCCGACCCCAGCGATGGCCAAGGCGACGACGATCGATATCGCCGCGGCCGACCAGAGCCTGAAACGGATGGAATTGTTCATCAATCCGGCCCGTCGGGCACGAGGTAACCGAAACCGCGCCGTGTCTCGATGACGTCAGTGCCAAGTTTCCGTCGCAGTCGCGCGACGATGACCTCGATCGTATTCGGATCGCGTTCATTGTCGGAACTGTACAAATGCTCGGCAAGTTCAGTTGACGCGACCACACGGCCGGCGTGGTGCATCAGGAATGCGAGAAGCCGGTATTCCAGCGGCGAAAGCGACACCGGAACGCCGCGAAGCGAGATGCGCATCTGGCGCGTGTCGAGAAGCAAGGGACCTGATTTCAGCACCGGGGCGGCCTGCCCGCTCGAACGGCGCAGAATGGCGCGCAGTCGCGCCAGCAG
>JAFKFE010000274.1 GCA_017308345.1 Alphaproteobacteria bacterium
CGGCGCGGCGGCCAAGCCGCTCTTGCCGGGCGGCGCCTCGGCGCTTTCTGAAACGCATGGCGACTGGACGGTCAACTGCCAGGTGACCGGCACCAACAAGGTCTGCAGCCTGTCGCATCAGCAGTTCAACAAGCAGAGCGGCCAGCGGCTGCTGGCGATCGAATTGACGACCAAGACCGGCCAGGACGCCACCGGCACGCTGGCGCTGCCCTTCGGGCTTGCATTAGCCAACGGCATCTCGCTCGGGATCGACGACAAGAAACTGGACGGCGCGCTGCAGTTCAACACCTGCCAGGCGGTCGGCTGCCTGGTGCCTGTAACATTCGATGCCGACACCACGTCGCTGCTGCAGAACGGCACCACGCTGAAGATCGACGCCACGGCGGCGGACACCATGCAGCCGATCTCCTTCACCATCTCGCTCAATGGTTTTGGAAGCGCGCTCGCGCGGACGGCCGATCTTTCGGCGGATTAGTTGGCTGGAGACGGGGCCGCACACCTCGTCATGGGATGACGACCTTGAGATGCCTCGGCCGATCACCGGGGTTTGCGTCGGCTACTCAGCCTCGCGCAGACGATAGCCGACCCCGGTCTCGGTGATGATGTAGCGCGGCTGGTCCGGGGTCTTCTCGATCTTCTGCCGCAGCTGCCGGACATAGACCCTGAGATATTGGACGTCCGTGGAGTCGTTCCAGATCTGCTTCATCAGGAACTGGTGGGTGAGCACCTTGCCGGCATATTGCACGAGCATGCGCAAGATGTCGTATTCCTTGGGCGACAGCTTCACTTCCTTGCCATCGACCTTGACGATGCGCTTCACCAGGTCGACGGAAAGGCCGCCGGTGTGGAAGACCGGCTTCTCGCCCTGCTGCTGGAATTTGTGGCGCAGAGCCACGCGGATGCGGGCGACCAGCTCGTTCATGCCAAAGGGTTTCGTCACATAGTCGTCGGCGCCGAGCTCGAGCGCCGAGACGATGCCGGCCTCATCGGTGCGGCTGGACAGGATGACGACCGGAATGTCGAGGCCGTCGCCGCGCCATTTGCCAAGCAGTTCGAGACCGGTCATGCCGGGCAGGCCGAGGTCGAGCAGGATGAGGTCGGGCCGTTCGCTCTGCAAGAGTTCGATCGCCGCCTTGGCGTTCGGCGCCTCGGAGACGGCATAGCCCTGGCTGGCGAGGCCGACGCGCAGCAATTTGCGGATCGGCGGCTCGTCGTCGACGACCAGGATGGAGACGGTCTGATTCGTCATGCGGCATCGTCCGTAAGGGGTGCGCCCAGGGCGGGCAACTCAGCCGGCACCGGCATGCGGATGGTGAAGATCGCACCGGTCCGGTCGGTGCGGTTGGCTGCCGAGATCGTGCCGCCCATCGCCTCGATGAAGGCGCGGCTGATCGACAGGCCGAGACCCGTGCCGGCGCGCACCTGGTCGCGCTTGCGCACGCGGTAAAAGGTGTCGAATATCCGCTCCAGGTCGTCGGGCGGAATGCCCGGTCCCTCATCCATCACCTGCAGGACGACGGCGCCGTTGTCGACCCAGGCCTGCAGCCGGATGATCGAGCCGGGCGAAGCATATTTGGCGGCATTGTCGAGGAGGTTGAACAATGCCTGCTCGAACAGCACCGGGTCGAGCCGCAGCATCGGCAGGTCAGCCGGAATGTCGGTTTCTATCCTGTGCTCGGCGGTGATCTTGCGCGCCCGATTGAGCGCCGAGCCGACGACATCGCCGAGGTAATGGAACGCATGGTTAGGCTCCATCGCGCCCGATTCGATCCTGGTCATGTCGAGCAGATTGGCGATGAAGCGGTTCAGCCGCTCAGACTCGCGGATGACCGTCGACAGAAGCTCCGCGCGATCCTTCTCGGGGAGCGCCGGCGCGAATTCCTTCAGCGTGCCGGCCGCGCCCATGATCGCGGCGAGCGGCGTCTTGAGGTCATGCGAGATCGAGGTGAGCAGCGCCGAGCGCAGCCGGTCCGCTTCGGCCGCCAGCCTGGCGCGGTCGACGTCGGCGACGAGCTGGACGCGCTCGATGGCGACGGCGGCCTGGTCAGCCAAGGCGTCGAGCAGGCGCTGCTGCTCGGGCGTCAGCAGCGGCCCCTGCTTGTCATTGTCGAGGCCGACCACGCCGATGGCGGTCCGCCCTGTCCGCAAGGGAAGATAGGGACGCTTCGCGCCGGGCAAGGTGTCGGCGCCGCGGCCGGCGGGGCGGTTGTGCTCCCAGGCCCAGCCGGCGGCGGCGATGTCGGCCTCGGCCAGGGTGTCGTCCGGCGGATAGCCGGCCTTGACGGTGATGGTGCC
>JAFKFE010000275.1 GCA_017308345.1 Alphaproteobacteria bacterium
GCAAGTCGCCTGGGGATTCCGCTTCCGGGAGATGTATACGTCGACAAGCTATCGGGTCGATGGTCTATGGGGTCAGAAGATGCAGCACAGGCTCTTTGGCGCCTATCACCCCGACCGCTATCGCTCGAAGGATCTGCACGACGCCTGGTTTCCCGACGATATCGGCCTCAGGCTCAAGGACAGCGGTCTCAATCTCTATCATCTGAAGATGATCGAGCCCAAGCGGCGCGTGGCGCGTCGCGATCTCTACAACCGTCTCGATCCGGATCGCCGCCTGCAGCGGATCGGCTACGACTATCTGGCGGACGAGGCGGGAATGATCCTCGAGGCCGTACCGGCGGGGCGAGAGTATTTTCCCGCTCATGCGGACGATGGCGGTCTGTGGATGGCGGATGTATCGGCCATCCGGCGGGGCTGAAAGTCCGTTCGGAGCCAGTTATCGGCACGCGGCTTTGCCCGCGGAACCATTTTCCCGGGGCGCCGTGCCCGCGATCGCCGTCGAATCTTTTTTATCGACCTCGTGTCGGGAAGGGTCCTAGTGTCGCGTCCTTTGACACGGAAGGGACCTGCCATGCTCTATGCCATCCTCTGCTACGCCTCCGAAGACGTCGTCTGCTCCTGGAGCAAGGAACAGGACGACGATGTCATGGCTAAGCTCCTCGACGTGCAGGAAAAATACGCCAAGGCGGGTCGGCTCGGCCCAGTGGCGCGCCTTCTGCCGACGACCGCCGCGACCACGCTGAGAAAGGTCAAGGGCGAGGCGGTCGTGCTCGACGGCCCGTTCGCCGAGACCAAGGAACAGTTCCTCGGCTTCTACACGCTCGAATGCCGCGATCTTGACGAAGCCGTCGCGTTCGCCCGCGAGCTTTCCGAGGTCAATCCGAGCGGCGGCTCCTACGAGATACGGCCGGTTTCGCTGTTCAACCCCGCAAAGGTCGCGGTATGACCGACCCTGCCTGGATAAGCACCGCGATCAGCAACGCCCGCCCGCAGGCGATGGGCGCGCTGCTGCGCTACTTCCGCGACCTCGACGCCGCGGAAGAGGCTTTCCAGGATGCATGCCTGAGGGCGCTCAAGAACTGGCCCAAGAACGGGCCGCCGCGCGATCCGGCGGCGTGGCTGATCTTCGTCGGCCGCAACAGCGGCATCGACGCCGTGCGCAAGCGCGCCAGGCAGGCGCCGATGCCGGAGGAAGACCAGATCTCCGATCTGGAGGACGCCGAGAGCGACATCGCCGAGCGGCTGGATGGCGCGCATTACCGCGACGACATCCTGCGGCTCCTGTTCATCTGCTGCCATCCGGACCTGCCGGCAACGCAGCAGATCGCGGTGGCGCTGCGCATCGTCTCCGGCCTCACCGTCAAGCAGATCGCGCGCGCGTTCCTGGTCGGCGAGAGCGCCATGGAGCAGCGCATCACCCGTGCCAAGGCGCGCATCGCCGATGCTGGCGGGCCGTTCGAAACGCCGGGCGCCGTCGAGCGCTCGGAGCGGCTCGCGGCTGTCGCGGCCATGGTCTATCTCATTTTCAACGAAGGCTACTCGACCAATGGCGGCGAGGCGCCGGCGCGGGCGCCGCTTTGCGAGGAGGCGATCCGGCTTGCCCGCCTGCTGCTCAGGCTCTTCCAGGCCGAGCCGGAGATCATGGGGCTGACCGCGCTGCTTCTTCTGCAGCATGCGCGAGCCCCGGCGCGCTTCGACGAGAATGGCGAAATCGTCCTGCTCGAGGACCAGGACCGCTCGCTATGGAGCCGCAAGATGATCGATGAGGGCCTGGCGCTGGTCGACAAGGCGCTGCGTCACCGCAAGCCCGGCCCCTACCAGGTGCAGGCGGCAATCGCGGCGCTGCATGCGCGGGCAGCGACGGCCGAGGATACGGACTGGGCCGAGATCGATCTGCTTTATAGCCTTCTGGAGCGGATGCAGCCTTCACCGGTGGTGACGCTGAACCGCGCCGTCGCGGTGAGCAAGGTGCGCGGCCCGGAAGCGGCACTTGCCATGATCGAGCCGCTGGAAGAGCGGCTGTCGGGCTATTTTCACTTCTTCGGGCTGAGGGGCGGCCTGCTCATGCAGCTTGGCCGCAACGAAGAGGCGCGCATCGCCTTCGATCGCGCCATCGCCTTGGCCAACACCGCCGCCGAGGCGGCGCATATCCGCATGCATATCGATCGGCTGATCAAGGAAAGCGCGGACAAGTCCTTGATCCAGAAGGCGCGTTGACCCGGCTTCGCTGCCTGGACCAATTTCGCAACCCATGCTTGGACCATGCCGGGGTGGCGGTTCTTCCTCGAAACGAGTGACAGGGACGAACAAAATGACGTTGGCGAAGGAAACGGCCGCACTTCTTGAGAAACTGGGTGTCGCCAAGGAGGCGCTTGTCGGAGGCGACCTCATCGTGCGCAGCCCGGTGACGGGGGAACAGATCGCGGCGCTGAAGTCGATCTCGGCGGCCGATGCCGGCAAGGCCATCGACGCCGCTCACAAGGCCTTCCAGGCCTGGCGGCTGGTGCCGGGGCCGAAGCGCGGCGAACTCGTGCGGCTGCTCGGCGAGGAATTGCGCGCGCATAAGTCGGAGCTCGGCCGGCTGGTGTCGATCGAGGTCGGCAAGATCCCGTCCGAGGGACTGGGCGAAGTCCAGGAAATGATCGACATCTGCGATTTCGCCGTCGGCCTCTCGCGGCAACTCTACGGCCTGACCATCGCCACCGAGCGCCCCGGCCATCGCATGATGGAGACCTGGCATCCGCTCGGCGTCGTCGGCGTCATCTCGGCTTTCAACTTCCCGGTCGCGGTGTGGTCGTGGAATGCAGCACTTGCCTTCGTCTGCGGCGACGCGGTGGTGTGGAAGCCGTCGGAAAAGACGCCGCTGACCGCGCTTGCCTGTCAGGCGATCTTCAAGCGCGCCGCCAAGCGCTTCGGCACCGACGCGCCGGCAGGACTGCTGCAGGTGCTGATCGGCGACCGCGCCGTCGGCGAGGTGCTGGTCGACCATCCGAAGGTGCCGCTGGTGTCGGCCACCGGCTCAACCCGCATGGGCCGCGAGGTCGGTCCCAGGCTTGCCAAGCGTTTTGCCCGCGCCGTGCTGGAACTCGGCGGCAACAATGCCGGCATCGTCACGCCGACCGCCGATCTCGACATGGCGCTGCGCGCCATCGCCTTCGGCGCCATGGGCACGGCCGGCCAGCGCTGCACGACGCTCAGGCGCCTGTTCGTGCATGACAGCGTCTATGACGCGCTCTTGCCGCGGCTGAAGAAGGCCTATCAGAGCGTCTCGGTCGGCAATCCGCTGGAAGGCAAGGCGCTGGTCGGCCCGCTGATCGACAAGGCGGCCTTCGACAACATGCAGAAGGCGCTGAAGGAAGCCACCGCCCATGGCGGCAAGGTGACGGGCGGCGCGCGGTTCGAAAACGGCCATCCGGACGCCTATTATGTGCATCCGGCGCTGGTCGAGATGCCTGCACAGGTCTCGCCGGTGACCGAAGAGACCTTCGCGCCGATCCTTTATGTGATGAGATACACCGATT
>JAFKFE010000276.1 GCA_017308345.1 Alphaproteobacteria bacterium
CGGCTTACCGCCTCTTGCGCCTAAAGCCCTGTCGGCATTCGCAAATTGCGCGCAAGCCAAAAACATCGACAAGAAATTTCGTCGCCATATCTGCATCTTGAGCCCGTGTGCCGCACCGGCTCCACCAAGCCGGCGGCGGCCATGCCCAGACCCGGCGATTTGGCACTGGTCTGGCGGCGCGGATGTGCAAAGATCGCACCGGCAACATTGGAGGAGTTGAGCTCATGGCCGATGCTGGAATGTTGCGCTTTCACGTGCCCGAACCCGAGGTCCGGCCGGGCGGCACGCCCGACTTCTCGAATGTGACCATCCCCAAGGCGGGCTCCGTGCCGCGCCCGGAGATCGACGTCGATCCGCGCACCATACGCGACATGGCCTTCTCCATTATCCGCGTGCTCAACCGCGCCGGCGAGGCGGTCGGACCGTGGGCGGGGCTGCTTACCGTCGAGGAGCTGATCGAGGGCCTGCGCCACATGATGACGCTCAGGACCTTCGACGCGCGCATGCAGATGGCGCAGCGCCAGGGCAAGACCTCCTTCTACATGCAGCATCTGGGCGAGGAGGCGGTGAGCTGCGCCTTCCGCAAGGCGCTTCGGCCGGGCGACATGAATTTCCCGACCTACCGGCAGGCCGGCCTTTTGATAGCCGACGGCTATCCGATGGTTTCGATGATGAACCAGATCTATTCCAACGAGGCCGATCCGCTGAAGGGCCGGCAGCTGCCGGTCATGTATTCCTCGAAGGAGCACGGCTTCTTCTCGATCTCCGGCAATCTTGCGACGCAATATATCCAAGCGGTCGGCTGGGCGATGGCCTCGGCGATCTCGAACGATTCGCGCATCGCCGCGGCCTGGATCGGCGACGGCTCGACGGCGGAATCGGATTTCCACTCCGCGCTGGTCTTCGCCTCGACCTACAAGGCGCCGGTCATCCTCAATGTCGTCAACAACCAGTGGGCGATCTCGACCTTCCAGGGCATCGCGCGCGGCGGCTCCGGCACCTTTGCCGCGCGCGGCCTCGGCTTCGGCATCCCGGCGCTGCGCGTCGACGGCAATGATTACCTGGCGGTGCATGCCGTCGCCAAATGGGCGGCTGAAAGGGCGCGGAACAATCTCGGGCCGACGCTGGTCGAATATGTCACCTACCGCGCCGGCGCGCATTCGACCTCGGACGATCCGTCGGCCTACCGGCCGAAGGCGGAATCGGACGCCTGGCCGCTCGGCGACCCGGTCATCCGGCTGAAGAACCACCTCATCCAGAAAGGCGCCTGGTCGGAGGAGCGGCACACGCAGGCGGAGGCCGAGATCCTCGAAACCGTGATCGCCGCGCAGAAGGAGGCCGAGGGGCATGGCACGCTGCATGCCGGCGGCAAGCCGTCGACCCGCGACATGTTCGAGGGGGTCTATGCCGAGATGCCGCCGCATCTGAGGCGCCAGCGCCAGCAGGCGGGGGTCTGACAATGGCGAGAAGAACCATGATCGAGGCGATCCGCGACGCCATGGACGTGTCGATGGGGCGCGACGAACGCGTCATCGTCTATGGCGAGGATGTCGGCTTCTTCGGCGGCGTCTTCCGCGCCACACAAGGCCTGCAGGCCAAGTACGGCAAGAGCCGCTGCTTCGACGCGCCGATCAGCGAATCCGGCATCGTCGGTTCGGCCATCGGCATGGCCGCTTACGGCCTGAAGCCCTGTGTCGAGGTACAGTTTGCCGACTATGTCTATCCCGCCTACGACCAGATCGTCTCGGAGGCGGCGCGGCTGCGCTACCGCTCGAACGGCGATTTCACCTGCCCGATCGTGGTGCGCATGCCGACCGGCGGCGGCATCTTCGGCGGCCAGACGCACAGCCAGAGCCCCGAGGCGCTGTTCACCCATGTCTCCGGCCTGAAGGTCATCGTGCCCTCCAATCCGCATGACGCCAAGGGGTTGCTGATCGCGGCGATCGAAGACCCGGATCCGGTGATCTTCCTCGAGCCGAAGCGGCTTTATAACGGCCCGTTCGACGGTCATCACGACAAGCCGGTAACGCCATGGTCGAAGCATGAGCTCGGCGAGGTGGCGGACGGCCACTACACGATCCCGCTCGGCAAGGCGGCGATCCGCAGGCCAGGCTCGGCCGTCACCGTGCTTGCCTATGGCACGATGGTCTATGTGGCGCAGGCCGCGGCCGAGGAGACCGGCATCGACGCCGAGGTGATCGATCTGAGGACGCTTCTGCCGCTCGACCACGACACCGTACTTGCGCGAGAGCCGCTCGAAGGCCACCCTCAGATGCATCTCGCCCTGCCCC
>JAFKFE010000277.1 GCA_017308345.1 Alphaproteobacteria bacterium
AAAGGATCATCCCGGCTCATGGCCTCACCTGTTCACCGAATAGCAGTCGACCTGCGGCTCGCTCGGCAGCACACCGGAGACGCCGATGACGAAGCCGGGGGCGTCGAGCAGCGAGGCCCAATGTTCGCTCTTCTGGTCGAGCTCTAGGCACAGCCTGTCGCCGTCATAAGGGATCTCGCGCGGCTGCGAATGGAGCGGTTTGAGCGGAATGCCGGGCAGGCGCGATTTCCACAATCCCTCGAACTGGTCCGCCGAGCCGACGGTTGCCTGGTTGACGAAGATCTTGCGCAGCGCATCCTCCGAAAGCTCGGAGCCGACGCGGATGACGATGCGGCTGGCGACCAGAAGCTTCGGATTGTCGATGCGCACCTTCCACACGTTGGTCGCGTGCCGCATGACCGGCAGCGCGCGCGACTTCGGCTCGATATAGCGCAGGCTGAGGATGAGCGAACGCAAGGCGTCGGCCAGCGCCATATAGGCGGGGCCGGGCGCCATGTGGTCATAGGCCGGCAATTCGCCGAGCCGCCGCGAGCTTGAGCCATAGGTAGCCATCTCGCCGGCGAGGCCGGCAAGCTCGAGATAGAGCTCGGCCGGATGGAAGACGTCCTGCGCCAGCATGTGGGCAAGGCGCGGGCGCGCGGCGTTGGCGAGATGCAGCATCAGGAGGTCCTCGACGCTGCGGCCGGCTCCGCCCATCACCATCTTGCCATGTGCCTCGGCGATCTGGTCGAGGCCGGTGACGACCTCCTGCAGCAATTGCCGGTACCAGTGGACGGCGCCGGTGATCAGTGTCGGCGGCAGGAAGGCCTGGTCGAGCGCGACGCCGCCATCGGCGCGCACGCCCGTGATGTCGGCAACCGGCAGCGCGGTGTAGCCGCCGACGGATTTGCCGGGCGCCAGCAGCACCGCCTGCGGCCGGGCGATCTCGATCTCCTCCGGATCGGCGCCGCCCTGCACGGCGTCGCGCACCGGGACGATCTTGCCGTGGTAGCGCGCGCCGGTCGACGCTGCATGCGCCGGATCGAATCCGACGCCGCCGGGCGGCTCCAGCGGCAGCGCGACCAGCACCGGCCCGGCGCCCGTGTCGGCCGTGACCGGCAGCGGCTTGGGCGCGTCCATCAACTCCGGGATGGAGAAGGGCGTGCCGTCCGGGAAGATGCCCCGGGCGGACACGATCGACACCTGGCCGGCATCGAGCAGCGACTGGTCGAGCGTCAGCTGCTGGAAGCCGAACGTATGGAGCTGACCCGCCTGCAAGACGCCGCGCACCATCCCCTCGAAGAACCGGTCCTGCTGCTGGAAATGCTGGGTCCTTAGAAACAGGCCCTCCGACCACAGCACCCTGTTTGCGTCGCTCATTCTGCCACACTCTGCACTGCCGTGGTTGCTTCGCCGTCAGGCGGAAATGCCGCCCTTGCCGAGGCCGACATTGATGGTGAATTTCGACCCCGGCGAAACCGACTTGGTCGTGCGCCAGTTGCGTCCGCCGGGTTCGCGGATCAGCGCGACGAAGCCGAGCGCCGTCGCGTTCGGCTCGACCGTGATGGTCTTGGCCGCCGTCTTGCCCGGCGCCACTGAGATCGTGTCCATGCCGATCAGATCGGCCCCGAGCACCCCACTGGCGCCACCCTGCAACGCGAAGTAATCGGCCGAGTTGAACTTGCCGGTGCTGGCAAGCCGCATCACCAGCACCGTCACCGGCCGGTCGCCGCCACCCGGTCCCGGATTCATGCCGGCGCCGCCGGTCACGTTGACCGAGATGACCGATGGTTTCGGCGGGCCGCTCTGGCAAGCCGCAAGCAGCCCCGTGGCGCCGATGGCAACGATGAATTCGCGTCTGTCGATCATGTCCCTACTCCTCTTCATATGCATCCCTGAAGTCTGCGCCGATCTCGCCCAGGAAGCTCGATTCCGCGCTCTGGGCGATGTCGCGATGGCGTTTCTGGTAAAGCTCCCACAATTTGGCATTGCGTCCGCCGGACAGCAGATTGCCGATCGCCGAATTGGACTTGAGCTCTTCCTCGATCGCGGCCGGATCGAAACGGTCAATCATGCGCCGCAGCGCCGCCTGGACGCCGCGCCAGGCGCGCACGTGATGCTGCGCGAGATCCTTGACCGCGTCGCCGATCGCCGCCTCGCCGGAGAGGAAGCCCGGACTGCGTTCCGCGATGATGGTGATGATGACGTCCTCGACCGCCGGCAGGAATTTGAGCGGGTTGACCTCGGAAGCGCCGACCATTGTCTGGTCGACGCGCGCGTTGCCCTTCTCCTCGGCGCGCTT
>JAFKFE010000278.1 GCA_017308345.1 Alphaproteobacteria bacterium
TTCCAGCCGCCAAGGCGACACCCGAGAAGTCCATCGTTGCGGCAACGGTCGTCCTCGGAGATGGCCAGATCTCCGTGACGCCGGATACGGTCACTGTCACGCGCGGCGATCAAAGCGTGGTCTTCGACATTGCCAGGAACAGTTCCGTCACCCCTCGCATGCCGTTGCCCGACTGGATCTCACAGCGCCGGCCTGGCGCGACCGCCTATGTTTCGCTTGGTTTCCTGGGGCGCGCGGAAATCCAGAACGACGAGGTAATAGCCTGGCGACGGTTTTTCGGCTGGGCCAATTTCGTGTTCGACACGAACTCCCCATTCTGGGGAAAGTCTTTCAGCGAGGTTGCTTCCCTGTTGGCGTCGGGGCCGCGGATCGACCCGTCGCGCTCGAATCTGGCGCTTGCCTGGGACAACATCCTCAATAATGCTGAGTGGCAGCATGGCGACGTCTGGCTCAAGCTGCTGCAAACGATCGTCATGGCCTTTGTCGGCACCGTCCTGGCTTCGGTTGTGGCTTTTCCACTTGCCTTTCTCGCGGCGCGCAACATCACGCCAAGCCGGATAACCAATCAGGTGGCAAAGCGCTTCTTCGATTTTCAGAGGTCGGTCGACATGCTGATCTGGGCGCTGTTTTTCACACGCGGCTTCGGTCCGGGGCCGCTCGCCGGCATGTCGGCTATCTTCTTCACGGATACCGGCACCCTTGGCAAGCTCTATTCCGAAACGCTTGCGAACATCGACGACAAGCAGCGCGAAGGCATCCGTTCGGTGGGGGCCACGCCAACGATGGTGCAGCGCTACGGCGTGCTGCCGCAGGTCCTGCCGGTATTTCTCAGCCAGTCGCTCTACTTCTGGGAATCGAACACACGCTCGGCGACGATCATCGGTGCCGTCGGCGCCGGCGGTATCGGTCTGAAGCTCTGGGAGGCCATGCGGACCAACGCCAACTGGGCCAACGTCTTCTACATGGTTTTGCTGATCCTGCTGGTCGTATTCGTCTTCGATGGCATCTCGAACTACCTTCGTCGCAAACTGATGGGCGTTGGAGAAGGCGCCGACGATCGAGGAGGGCGCGCGCTTTCGCGCCTGCCGCCGGCCGGCCAGGCGGTTTAGAGCAATTCCAGGAAAAGTGTCCTTCCTCCACCCATTCCTGATATGCCTGTACCCGTCCCGATAGACAGCCTCCGGGCTCTCCGCGAAATCGCGCCACACCTTGGTCGCCGCGGCCAGGTCCTTCAGCGAGCGGCCGAACGACTCGATGGTCAGCCAGTCGTCATAGCCGCTTTTGCGGATCGCCGCGAAAGTCTCCTTCCAGGGGATGTTGCCGCGCCCCGGCACGCCGCGATCATTCTCCGAAATGTGGATATGGACGACGTTTCGGCGATGCTTCGCATAGGCGCCGATCGGGTCGGCCTCCTCGATATTGGCGTGAAAAGTGTCGTACATTGCCTTGATATGCGGTCGGTCGATCGCGTCGATTTGCTCCGACAGGTCGGCCATGGTGTTGACCAGATAGCATTCGAAGCGATTGAGCGCTTCGAGCCCGATCGTCACGCCCTTCTTGCCGGCGTGGTCGCCGATGGCGCGCTGCGAGGCGACCGAGCGCTTCTTCTCGGCCGAAGTCGGCCCGCTGCCGGAGAAGGCGCCGAGCGTCGAATGCAGCGGCCCGCTGAGGGTGTTCGCGCCGAGAGCCGCGCTGCAGTCGATCGCCCATTTCATATAGTCGATACCGGCCTTGCGCGTCGCGGCGTCCGACGAGATCAGGTTCATCGCCGGATCGCCCATCGCCGAGACCGCGGTGCGCTCGAGGCCGATCCGGTCGAGCATCTCGCCAAGCTTCCTGTAGTCGTCCGGCGTCCCGACGAAGACCGGGATCTCGACCCCGTCGAAGCCCGTCGCCTTGATGTCCTTCAGCAGCGCCTCGTGCTTCTTCGAGACGCTGGTGGTCCACAAGAACATGCACATGCCGATTTTCATCGACACCCCCTCCCTCATCACCTTCGATCAAGGGGTGATGAGATTCAGGTCAGGCCGAGTCGAAAACGACGGATTCCGAGAACCGGAGCGGAGCGTACTTAAGTACGTGAGCACCGGAAGCGCAGGAAGCCGCCGTTTGCAGGCCGGCCTCACCTGAATATCGTCACCCCTACAGTTTCGTCCACGCCCCATTCTTCTTCGACGACCTCACGCAGGCCTCGATGAAGGCCATGCCTTCGACGCCGTCCGCGATCGTCGGGAAGACCACATCCTTAGCCGGCTTACCGCCCTTCCGGCGCGCCGCGCGGATGGCGCGCGCCGCTTCCTGATAGATGTTGGCGAACCCTTCCAGATAGCCTTCCGGGTGGCCCGACGGCACGCGGCTGACACGCGCCGCGACCGGCATCGCGCCGGCGCCGGCCCGCGTCAAAAGCTGCTTCGGCTGGCCGAACGGCGTGTACCAGAGATAGTTCGGGTCGGCCTGCACCCATTCCAGCCCGCCCTTGGAGCCGTAGACGCGCAGCTTCAGCCCGTTCTCGTGGCCGGGCGCCACCTGACTTGCCCAGATCATGCCCTTGGCGGGGTGCTTGTTGCCGACCGGCTTGAAGCGCAGCATGACGTTGACATTGTCGTCGAGCTGCCTGCCCGGCACGAAGGCGTCGAGATCGGCCGAAAGAGAATCCAGCTCCAGCCCCGACACGAAGCGGGCGAGATTGTAGGCGTGCGTGCCGATGTCGCCCAGCGCGCCGCCCGCGCCTGCCTGCTTTGGGTCGGAGCGCCACGAGGCCTGCTTCTGGCCGGTGGCGGCGAGGTCCTCGGTCAGCCAGTCCTGCGGATATTCCGACTGCACGATGCGGATGTCGCCGAGCATGCCCTTGGCCACCATCTCTCGCGCCTGCCGGATCATCGGATAGGCGGTGTAATTGTGGGTGAGCACGAACACCTTGCCGGCCTTCTCGACCAGCGCAGCGAGCTTCTTCGCCTCGGCGAGCGACGTCGCCAGCGGCTTGTCGCAGATCACGTGAATGCCGGCCTCCAGGAAGGCCTTGGCCGCCGGCACATGCACATTGTTGGGCGTGACGATCGCCACCGCCTCGATGCCGTCGGGACGCTTGGCTTCGGCTTTCGCCATCTCGGTATAAGAGCCGTAGCTGCGCGCGGGATCCAGCCCGAGTTCGGTGGCGGAAGCCTTCGCCCGCGCCGGGTCCGACGACAGCGCGCCGGCCACCAGCACGAAGTCGTTGTCCATGCGCGCCGCGATGCGATGCACCGCGCCGATGAAGGCGCCCTGCCCGCCGCCGACCATGCCGTAGCGGATCGGGCCGCCTCCCGTTTCCGACTTCGATGCGCCGACCAT
>JAFKFE010000279.1 GCA_017308345.1 Alphaproteobacteria bacterium
GGCGGCCTGCCCGCTCGAACGGCGCAGAATGGCGCGCAGTCGCGCCAGCAGTTCCTCCATTTCAAAGGGTTTGGGGAGATAGTCGTCGGCGCCGGCGTTGATGCCTTCCACGCGCTCGGTCCACAGCCCCCTCGCCGTCAGGATGAGGACGGGAAAGCGGCGCCCATTGGCGCGCCAGCGCTTCAGCACCGTAAGGCCGTCGAGCTTTGGCAATCCAAGGTCGAGAATCGCCGCGTCGTAGTTCTCGACATCGCCCGCGAACCAGGCCGCTTCACCGTTGTCCACGATATCGACGGCCATGCCCGACGCCTTCAGGACCGCCGCGATGTCGGCCGCGATGCGCGGTTCGTCTTCCGCCACGAGTATCTTCATTTGTGGTCGCCTTCACCGCTCAAAACACCGCCCCCGCCCGCATCGACGTCAACGATCCGCCGCATGCCGTCGGCGGCGACCACCTGGAACCGATAGATCCACTTGCCACCGGCGCGAATGAGGTCGACCGCGACGATCTCGCCGGGAGCCTTGGCGCGGACAACGGCCATGATATCGGCGAGGCCCTCGATTTCGCCGCGCTCGTAAAGATCGCGCGCCCGATCATGGTCACCGTCATCATCCTGCGCCCAGACGGCCGAAGGCGCGACCAGCACAAGTGCGGCCACGCCCAGAGCTGCCAGGCTCATCGACACGATTTTCATGGAAAAGAGCTGTCGCATGCGGAAGCTGTCAAACCGCTGTCAATCATCGTCAGCCGGCGGCAAGGAGCACGCCTCTATCAAGGGCCGTCGCGCCCGATGACGGGCGCTCGGAGAAGGATACGAAACCATGCGCAACTTTCCTGTCCTGCTTGTCGCCCTTGGAGGTCTGACCGCCTTAGTCATACCCGCCGCCGCGGAATCCGGCCATGGATCATGCGCACCCGCCGCTTCTTCGGCGACAATCGACCTCAATGCCATCCCCGTGATGAGCGCCACCGGTCCCAAGTCAGTCAAGGGTATCGGCGACGACGAATGCGGCGACGGCAAGACTGTATCCGGCGCCCGCAGCGATCGGGAAGACGAGGAAATCGGCGACAGCGACGACTGACGGCCGATCGAACGGCCAACCACCCCCAATCCTCCTGGAGAATATTTGCAATGCCCGAAATTCAGCATATCCACCCCATGCTCGTGCATTTCCCTATCGTGCTCATGTACGTGCTCGTGATCATCGACCTTGCCGCGCTCACCAACCGCAACGCCGTGACGACCCGCTCGGGCGTGGGGACGATTTCCACCTTTGCCGCCGTCGGCGCGGGGCTGTTTGCCGTGTGCACGTGGTACTTCGGCGGGATGGCCCTCGACCACGCGGAGGCCGCCGGCTTCAGCAGCGAGATAGCGGAAATCCACGAGGGCCTGGGCGAGATCAGCGCCTTGACCTTTCTGGGCTGGGGCCTGCTCCGGCTTGTGCTGTGGCTGCGAAATCGGGAGCTGGGCACGCTGGCCCTCGCCATTCCCGCGATTGAAATAGCCGGCGCGGCGCTGGTTACCGTAACAGGCTATTATGGCGGGCAGCTGGTCTACGACCTCGGCGTGAACGTCACCAAGGCCACGGTCGGTGGGTGACCTTCCAGTGTTCGACCCCAGTCCACCACGCGGGAAGGGCATGCCTTCACCTGGAGATCGCCGCGGGTAGCCGTGCCCGGCATCGAGCCACATCTCCTGGCTAGCCCGCGATGCGGGGCGGTCTGGTCGTGGCTCGATCCACATATGGGCGCCTCGCTTTTCGCCCGCGCTTGCCTCGACTGCCGTGGGCGAAGAGCCAACTCTTGGTAGCCTCCGACACAAGCACGTACAGCGCGGTAATCGCGAGAAGCCCGGCCAGTACCGGTCCGGCCAGAGGCACAAACCCGAACCAACCGGCGAACGGGGCGTAAGGGATGGCGACGGCGATAATGCCGACGCCGAGCGCGAGCCCAGCAAGCAATCGGCTGGGACGGCTGCGCCATAGCCTCTTGTGGGTCCGCACGACCAGCACGATGGCAAGTTCGGTGAGCACGGATTCCACGAACCACGCAGTCTGAAATGTCGCTGCCGTGGCGTGAACGACCAGCAGAAGGAACGCAAAGGTCGCGAAGTCGAACAGGGAACTCACCAGTCCGAAGCTCACCATGAAACGCCTGACGAAGCGGATGTCCCAGTGGCGCGGCCTGCGCACCTGATCGGCATCGACATTGTCACCCGCGATCGCAAGAGCCGGGATATCGGAGAGGAAGTTGTTCAGCAGGATCTGCTTGGCCAGCAG
>JAFKFE010000280.1 GCA_017308345.1 Alphaproteobacteria bacterium
GGAGACGCCGGATGTCTACGACCTGCTGGAGAGGGCGCATTCCGGCGGCTTTGCGCCGGCCGCGCAGAAGGACTATGCGACGGCTCTGGCGATCGTGCGGCGGGAAGCGGCCGCAAAAGAATAGCCTGTCAGCAGTCGCTGCAGGGGATCGTCGGGCTCCGGCGAGGCCGCAGGTAGTAGGTTTCGCTCATCGATATGTTGTTGAAGGCCGAGGTCAGCCCGAGCGTCTGCGAATTGCTGGCGGACCAGGTGATGATCGGCTTGTAGCCGAGGTCGCTTTCCACCCGCACCAGGAAGGTGTTGCGGATCTTCAGCGTCGAGGGAACCGTGGTGATGGTGTTCTTTGCCGCGTCGACGCTGTAGGTGGTGCCCACGAGCTTGCGCGACCACGCAACCTGCACCTGCGGCGACGACTCGTCCGTGATCTGTATGCCGGTGATGATGATCGTCGGCAATGAACGGTTGTAGGGCTGCAGCGTGGATGTGCCGATCTTCATCATCGCATCGAGGTCGGCCTTCAACACGGTCTGCTGCTGTGTGACCAGATCCGCCACCATGCTGCCGATGCGGCTGACCTTCTTGCTGGTCTCGATGGCCTGCGAGGCCTCCATCGTGATGAAATACATGATGAGAAGCACCGGCACGATGAACGCGAACTCGATCGCCGCAACGCCGCGGCGATCACGGCGAAACCGCTCCACCTTCGCCGAAATCCCCTGGAGTGCCCCCGCACTATGCATATCGTCCTCCACGCCGACGGTCTTGGCCGTCGAGCAACCTCAATTGTCGTCGAATGGTTCGTTCTGCCAGGTCACCGATGCGAAATGCAGCGTGTTGCCGTCCTTCAGATTGGCCATCGACTTGGCCAGGAAATCGGTCATCACCGGCCATTTGTAGAACACCCGCAGCATGTTGATGGACTCCGCCAGCCCGGGTGAGACCGTGAAGTTCATCGAGTTGGTGCCTTGCATCAGCACGATATCGCCGTCGACGATCTTGAAGCTCGCCGTGGCGGCGTCGGCGAAGCTTGGATATTCGCGCAGGTCCACCAGCAATCCCGGGCAGTTCTTGGCCACCATGATCTCCAGCCTGCCGCAGATCAGCTGCTTGATAGAGGACTCGGTGACGTTCGACTTCTGAAGCTGTCCGGTCCGCAACTGGCGGGCGACATCGTCGGTGATGTTGGCCATCACCTCCTGGCCGGCGAAAGAGATGCAGCTCTCGAGGATAGCGAACACCAGCAGCGCGAACGGTATGGCCAGCATCGCGAATTCCATCGCCGTGCTGCCGCGTCTGTCGCTGAAGAAGCCGGGGCGGGATTTAGCGCGCGCCTTGCTGTCCATGCCGTTGCCGGATGTGGCATCCTTGCTCATTTTGCGTTCCTGCCGATCCCTTCGCGGTACCGGCGGCAAGGTTAGCGAAAACCCATTGAGGTCCGGTTTGGATGATCGTTAAATTCGCCGGGCAAGCTTTAAGCTGTCTTTAACGCCTGCACGGAAGCCCCCGTTGGAGCTCAGTGCGCGGCGCTCATTTCGGATTCGGAAGCCTTCTCGGCCTCGGTCTTGAACGCACTCTCGCAATAGGGCGTGCAGGACATGGTCTGGACTTCGGCGCGCCTGTAGATGCGCACCGAGGAAGCAGCCTGCCGCACGACGGTCACCTGTTCGTCGATGATCGGGCTGCCGTCCGAATCGAGCACGACCAGATTGGTGACACCAAAACCCTTGCCGGTGAGGACGATGGTCGAAGCGTCCTGCACGGAGGCGTCGGCGATCGCCGGATTGCCGATGACGACCGTGTCGGCCGCGCGTGACAATTTGACAATCTTCGCCTGGTTCATGGTGACTTCTATGCCCGCGCCGGCCCTGGCCGGGATGACCAAGGCAGCGGCTGCCAGCAGCGCGGCGACTGGAAACAGCGATCTCGACAAGGTCATTGAGGCGCTCCGGAGGGCTAATTCTTCAACGGAACATGAACGAGATTGGTGAACCAACGGTTAAACCGTGCCGGATCATCAGGGAAGACCGGTCTGCCCCTGGTTTCGCGCGCCGATTGTACCCGCTGTTTAGTAATATTGCGGGAGCCGCTGGTTTCCTGGGGTCCCACCTTGGCCGACAGCGTTTAGGTCACGGTTAACCACGCAGCGCGTTCGCCACGGGAAAGGAATCGGTAAGGCTGTTTATTAAGCCGATCGAAAGAGCTTCTCCTTAGATTACGCAGCATCCGATCAACCGCAAGAGAAGTTGACGGAAGTGCTGTAACACGTGGAGTAGGAGCTC
>JAFKFE010000281.1 GCA_017308345.1 Alphaproteobacteria bacterium
GAATAAGGCGTCTGCGAGGCCGGCTTCACCACCGCCGTGCAGCCGGCGGCCAAGGCCGGGCCGATCTTGCGGGCAAGCATGGAGGACGGGAAATTCCACGGCGTGATGGCGGCGATGACCCCGACCGGCTCCTTGGTAACCAGGATGCGGCGGTCGCCCCAGGGCGACGGCACGATGTCGCCATAGACGCGGCGGCCTTCCTCGGCGAACCACAGGATGTAGGCCGCGGCCGAGCCGACTTCGCCCTTGGATTCGGTGAGCGACTTGCCCTGCTCGATGGTGAGCAGTTCGGCCAGCACGTCCTGATTGTCCATCATCGCGTCATGCAGCTTGCGCAACAGCTTCGAGCGCTCGAGCGCGGTGGTCTTGCGCCAGCTTTTGAAGGCTTCCTCGGCCGCCTCGATGGCGCGGCGGGTCTCGGCCTTGCCGGCCTTCGGCACGGTGCCGATCTTCAAGCCCGTCGCCGGATTGTTGACGTCGATGGTCTGGCCGCTGTCGGCCTGCACCCATTCGCCGTTGATGAGATTGGCCTGGCGCATGAAATGGCTGGTTTTCTGAAGCATGGTCTGGCCTCCGTTCGGCGCGCTGATCGCGCCGCTTTTTCTGGATATCCGTTGAAGCGTGCCGAAGAGCCGCACGCCGGCGCATTGCTCTTACCTAGGGAAAGGCGGGCAAGCAATCACAAGATGGCATATAGGGGTTGGGCCAGCAAAAGCGAGCCTCGCGTCGGCTTGCCGACGCTTATCCGAAAATATGCACGACCACCGTCAGCCAGAACGACGTGGTCACCACCGCGCTCGCGGTGGCAAGCGTCATCTGGTTCGAGGCCAGCGCCTGGCCGGTGTTGAACTGGACGGCGATCAGGTAGGAATTGATGCCCGAAGGCAGCGCGGCGACGACGACCGCGACCTTGGAGGTCAGCGGCGGCAGGCCGAGCAACCAGACGAAGAGAAGCACCAGCGCCGGCATCAGGAAGAGTTTCAGGACCGAAAGCGCCAGCGCCGGCCGGATATTGCCGGAGATGCCGAAGCGGCGCAGGCTGAGCCCCATGGCGAACAGCGCCACCGGGCCTGCCGTGTCGGCGAGCGTGTCGACCAGCCGTTCGGCAAGGTCGGGCAGCGCCGCGCCGGTGAGGCGCCAGGCCAGCCCCGCCAGGATGCCGATGATCAGCGGATTAAGGAACAGCCGCCTGAGGAAGCTCTTGACGACACGCAGCGGATGGACGGTCTCGCCGCTGCCGCGCCCGAACATCTCGAACAGCACGATCGAGGCCATCATCATGATCGGCAGGTGGACCGAGACCAGCAGCGACAGCACCTCGAAGCCGCTGGCGCCGAACACGCCGAGGATGAAAGGCGCGCCGAGCAGCACGACGTTGGAATAGGCCGACGACACGCCGCCGACGATGCCCGCGCGGGCATCTCGCCCGAACAGCCGCGTCATCACCAGATGGCCCGCGGCCCAGGTGATGGCCACCGCCGCGAAATAGGCGCCCCACAGCGACCACGGCGTGACGCCGTGGAAATCCGATTTGACCATGGTCTGGAAGAGCAGCAGCGGCATTGCCACGTTGACGGCGAATTCGGAAATGCCCTCCCCGCTTGCCGGCTTCAGATAGCCCGTGAGCCCGGCCAGATAGCCGAGCGCCACAAGGCTGAACACGAAGAGGACGGTCTCGGTGAGCGGAGTCATTTTGCGGGCGGATACATTTTTTCCGTGATAGGCGAGCCCCGACCGCCGTGCAATTGGCGCCGCGCGCCGTTTCCGGCTCCTCGGCTTGTTTTCCGGCCGGCTTTGCTCTCCCTATATGCCAATCACGGCCTTGGCCCATCCGGGCAGCCAAAGGACATCCGATGCTGCGAACTGTTCTGGCGCTTCTTTTCCTGGCTGTTCCAGGCCTTGCCCACGCGACCGATGCCGGGTGGGCGCTGCTGCGCGACGGCGGCCATGTCGTGCTGCTTCGCAACGCCTTCGTCACCGGAACGACCGACCCGGCGAATTTCGACATCGGCAATTGCGCCACCCAACTCAATCTGTCGGAGCGCGGCAAGCAGCAGGCAAGCCGCATCGGCGCGCTGTTCGCCGCGCGCGCGGCCCCGGTCGACCATGTGCTCTCCAGCCGCTACTGCCGCTGCCTCGACACCGCCCGCATCGCTTTCGAGTCCGAGCCGCAGCCCTTCGCGCCGCTCGACCTGCTCAAGACCGATCCCGGCGAGAAGGCCGCCCAGATGGCGGCGGTCATGCAGGAGATCCGCGGCTATTCCGGCTCCGACAATC
>JAFKFE010000282.1 GCA_017308345.1 Alphaproteobacteria bacterium
GCCAGCGCGATGGCTTCCTGGGAGACGCCTTCCATCAGGCAGCCGTCGCCGGCCAGCACATAGGTGTAGTGGTTGACGAGATCGTTGCCGAAGGCGGCGTTCATGATGCGCTCGCCGAGCGCGAAGCCGACCGAATTGGCGATGCCCTGGCCGAGCGGGCCGGTGGTGGTCTCGATGCCGGCGGCATGGCCGTATTCGGGATGGCCGGCGGTCCTGGAGCCGAGCTGGCGGAAATTCTTAATCTGGTCGATCGTCATGTCCTCATAGCCGGTGAGGTAGAGGAGCGAATAGAGCAGCATCGAGCCGTGGCCGGCCGAGAGGATGAAGCGGTCGCGGTCGACCCAGTGCGGGGCCTTGGCGTCGAATTTCAGGAAGCGGCTGAACAGCACCGTGGCGATGTCGGCGCAGCCCATCGGCAGGCCGGGGTGGCCGGAGTTCGCCTTCTCGACGGCGTCCATGGAAAGAAAACGGATCGCATTGGCCATCCGGTCATGTTGTTCGCGCGAGCTCATGCTTCCTCCGGGAACGGGGTTGGGCTTGGGAGAACCCTAGGGAAAGGGTGCGCGACACATAGCAGGCACGGCCTTTTAGTCAACAAATCGGGGCGGATTTTGCCGGGCATGTGATGGCGTGTTTTTATGTGTTGGGCGCCTTACATTAGCGATAGCGGGGGACAGTCGCGAGAGCTTTGTTGACGCGCCCTTCACCCGGCGCCTAATCTTTCCGAGGTAACGCGTTCTGAATGCGCGCGATTCGGTGATGGGCAGGGCATAGGACGAGGCCATGACCGGGGAAACGACCCTCAAGGAAGTCATCGCCAGGCTGGGCAAGGCCATGGAAGGGCTGGAAAACGCCGTGGCGGCGAAGCTCGAGCACGAGCGCGATTATTCGGAAGCCGAGGCCGAGGTGCAGCGCATGAACGCCGACCGTTCGCGCCTGGCGCAGGAGCTCGACAATTCCGAGGCGCGCGCCGAGCGGCTTGAAGACGCCAACAAGGAAGTGTCGCGACGGCTGGTGACCGCCATGGAAACCATCCGGGCGGTGCTGGACAGGTGAGGCAATGGCACAGGTCACGGTTTCCATCGACGGCAAGCAATATCGCATGGCCTGCGACGAGGGCCAGGAAGAGCATCTGATCGATCTTGCCGAGCGCTTCGACCGCTATGTCTCGCATCTGAAGGATTCCTTCGGCGAGATCGGCGACCAGCGGCTCACCGTCATGGCCGGCATCATGGTGATGGACGAGCTCTCGGAGCTCGCCAAGCGTGTCAAGGGCATGGAGAGCGAAGTGCTGACCTTGCGCAAGACGCGCGACGAGGCGCTGACCAAGGCCGACAAGAGCGACAGCGTGCTCACGACCGCGCTCGGCGCGCTCGCGCAGCGCATGGAAGATCTCACGGCGACGCTGGCGGTGAAGAAGGCCTGAGCACTTCCGATACCCGTTCTGACGGAAAATCCTGCCGCGAATTGCCGGCGGCTACGCAAAAATTTCGCTTCGCGCGGGCAATGACCGTCATTGCGAGCGTTTAATCAGCGGCGCGATGGTGCTAGGTTTCCGAAGCCGGCGACGGCCAGCCGCAAGCCGGCTACGGTTTTCAAAAAGGGTAGGGACAGGGTCATGAGTCTTCGTATCAACGACGTCGCGCCGGATTTCACCGCCGAGACCACACAAGGCACCATCAAGTTCCACGACTGGATCGGCGACGGCTGGGCGGTTCTGTTCAGCCACCCGAAGAACTTCACGCCGGTCTGCACCACCGAGCTCGGCACCATGGCCGGGCTCGAGGGCGAGTTCAAAAAGCGCAATGTCAAGATCATCGGCATCTCGGTCGATCCGGTGTCGAGCCACGACAAGTGGCGGGCCGACATCAAGACCGCCACCGGCCATACGGTTCACTATCCGCTGATCGGCGACAACGACCTCAAGGTGGCCAAGCTTTACGAGATGCTGCCGGCGGGCGCCGGCGACACTTCGGAAGGCCGCACGCCCGCCGACAATCAGACCGTGCGCTCGGTCTATGTCATCGGGCCGGACAAGAAGATCAAGCTGGTGCTGACCTATCCGATGACGACGGGCCGCAACTTCGACGAGATCCTGCGCGTCATCGATTCCATCCAGCTGACGGCCAAGCACCAGGTGGCGACGCCGGCCAACTGGAAGCCGGGCGACGACGTCATCATCACCGCCGCCGTCTCCAACGAGGATGCGATCAAGCGTTTTGGGGCGTACGAGACGGTGCTGCCGTATCTGAGGAAGACGAAACAGCCGACGGCAT
>JAFKFE010000283.1 GCA_017308345.1 Alphaproteobacteria bacterium
CAGGTGAACGTTATCGAGCACCTTCTTGGTGCCATAGGCCTTCGACAGGCCGGACATGTGATAAATGAACTGGCGAGCCACGCGCGCTTTCCCTGGAAACTGAAGTGTCAAGGTGGATGGGGATTGCGCGCTATGTAGGCGATGAAGCGCCGTACGGCAATCGCTTTCGGCGCGCCGGCGACCGATCCCGGCGCTTTCGCGCGATCGGAGGCCAAAACCCGTGTTCACAGCTTTTCGCCGCCGCCGTCGCCGACGCGAAATCAGTGGTTAACCATTCGCCTTCAAAACGCTAATAGGTTTCAGAAATGGCGGCCATGCCCAGGTTTCGGGGAAAGATCGGATCGACGACGTGCTGAACGGTGCCCTGCTCATTGCCGAAGCGGTTCTCTATTTCGGCGCCATGGTCACGCTTTTCCGCTTCCGGCGCCGCATCGGGCTTGGCGTATTCATCTGCGCGCTCGGCGTCATGCACTTCCTCGAAACCTATCTCGCCAGCGCCTTCTACGTCGCGCTGCCGTTCGGCATGGTCTCGCCGGGTTCCGCCGTGCTCTTCTCGGGCAAGCTGGTGATGATCCTGCTGCTCTACATGAAGGAAGACGCGGCAACTGTCCGCCAGCCGATTTACGGCTTGCTGCTCGGCAACGCGCTGATGATCGGCCTGGTGCTGGTCCTGCGCCTGCACGCGATAGCGCCGCTTCCGGACGGCCGGGCCCCCGATATCGCTTTCATCGACGAGATGGGCTGGCTCATGGTCTGGGGCACCTCGCTGCTCTTCGTCGACGCCATATTGATCATCCTGCTTTACGAGAAGCTCGGCGCTTACCTGCGCCATATACCGTTCGTCCGCATCCTGGCATCGGTGGCGTGCGTATTGACCTTCGACCAGGCCGGCTTCTTCACCGCGCTGCATTTCGTCGCCGGCGCGCCGGTCGAGGTCTTCCTCGGCGGCTGGTTCGCCAAGATGTGCGCGGCGCTCGCCTACAGCGCCATGCTCGTCGCCTATCTCAGATGGATCGAGGACAACGACGTCGCCGTGCCGCGCGGCCTCTCCGACATTTTCGACACCCTCACCTATCGCGAACGCTATGAGGCCCTGATCAAATATGTCGGCCGCGACGGTCTCACCGGCCTGCTGCATCGCGGCAGCTTCGATGCCGATGGCGAGTCCGCGGTCTCGGCGGCCATCAGGATGGGCAAGCCGCTCAGCCTGCTCATCGTCGACGTCGACCATTTCAAGTCGATCAACGACCGCTTCGGCCACGCCGAGGGCGACAAGGTGTTGAAATCGATGGCCGCGCTGCTGGTCGAGACAATCGGCGGCAACGATATGGTGTTCCGGATCGGCGGCGAGGAATTCGCCATACTGACGCAGCAGGCGCACGCGCCGGCCAGGTTGCTGGGAGAGACCATCCGCAACGCCACGAAGACCTCGGCGCATACCGGCCGCTTCAACCTCACGGTGAGCGCCGGCGTCTCCACCGTCAGCGAGACGACGCGCAGCCTCTCCGACATTTTCGCGCTGGCCGACCAGCGCCTCTACAAGGCCAAGTTGAGCGGCCGCGACCGCGTGGTCGGCGAACCAGGCAGCGAGGCGATTATCATCCAGGCGGCGCCAAGAACCGCCTGATCGAGCAACGCCGGCCTATTGGAACCCGATCGCGTCGACGGTGCCTTTCGGGCAACCGGCCTTGGCCGTCGGCGCGGACGCCAGCAGGAGGTCGGCGAGCTTGCTGTCCGGGCCGATCGGGCCTGACAGGCCAAGCGTCAATTCGCCGATCAGACGCCGGCCACTCGACGGGTCGACCAGGCAGGAGACGCGCACGCGGTCCCCTGCGCCGGCGCCGAAGGCCTGGTTGAAGGCGCCGCGGATCTCGTCCGAGGTCAGTTGCTTGCCGATGTTCTTGGTGAAGAGGTCACGCACCGGGGAGGCGTTCACCGGGGGAGGGCTGTGAACGCCTCTCCGGTGGCCGGGCGGGCGAACCCGTGCACCTACACCCACTCGGACTTCGTCCGCCCGCACGACCGCGGCCGGCACCCCCGGAGCCACCAGACCCGGCGGCTGACCGGCTTGAGCCCGAGCCTCGCCTCGTCCTGAGCCCACACCTCGACGGCCCTCCCCGGGTTCGCCGCCCTCAGCCGCCGGGCCCGGCGCCGCAAGGTTTTTCCCACCGCCGGCGGGTCGGGGCGTCGGCCCCCTTGGGGTGGCTCGGGCGGGGCACCGGGAGGGTGAGCCCGAGGCCCACCGGCCACCGCCACCCGGGCGGACCGCCACC
>JAFKFE010000284.1 GCA_017308345.1 Alphaproteobacteria bacterium
GCCTGCGCGAGCGGCCCGGCGGCGTCGTGGTCCATGCCGGCGACTACGCCTATGCGGAGTACGTGAGCGACGTGTGTGTGCAGGACGACAACGACCGGGTGGCGGGGCCGTTCGACTGCGCGCCGGCGGCGCCAGGCGAGCTGCCGCCGGGTTGAGGGCCCGCAGGCCGCCGCAGCGGCCGCGTACAGCCCTCAGGTAGCCGCCGCGCGTCAGGGTATTGGCGACTTTGTTGAGATGCGTCTTCGACACCTTAAAGGTGCGGGCTGTTTCCTCGATCGTGATCAGGCGATCGCCAGCCGAGGCCGCGTACATCAGCATCCTCAAGGCAAGGTCCGAGAAGTTGGTCAGCCTCATCGGTGGTTCCTCCCTTGGATTGGCTTGCCTGTATGGGAACCACTCACAGGCCAATTCTGCATCACAGGTCTTTCTCGAGAATCGGTTCGATGCCAATCGTTGTCTCGCCCTGGCTGAAGGCGACCGCCAGACGAAAACTGTGAGCGATCCGCAGCGCTCGATCCATGAACAGCGCCGCAACGTCATGCGGACAGACGCGGCGCACCGTGGCGCGAAACAACTTCAACCAACGCCGGAAATGCGCTTCGCCAAGGCCGACGATCGTCAGATGTGGTGGCAAGGGCCGCCCTTCGTATCGGGCCGTCCGCAGCAATGTCGCGGACCAGAAGTCACACATTTTTGCCAGATGGCGCGGCCACTCGCCAGGCTGTATCCTCTGGTGGAAGATGGGGCCTAGAAGCTCATCGCGACGAATTTCATCATAGAAGCCGTGAACCACGGTGCGGATCATGGTCTCGTCCAGCACATCCGACAGCGGGACACCATCGACGATGATCGTTCTGCTGCTTCGACTATTACCGCTCATTTGTGCGCTGCCGTCTCTTCAAACCCAATCTTGGCTTTGTCGCCCGGGTCCCGCCTGTGAGGATTGCTTGAGAGCCCTGGCCGATCTGCCGACATCGAGCGACCCTAGCGCGCACCGGAATGTGCAAGCCTGCAGCCGCCCCGTGCGATAAGGGTCGATGAATTTGCGCTCTCACGAAGGTCATAGCGACGGACTCAGCATTCCAACTAAAACACATATTGTCAATGTATCTTTTGGGGAGGCGGTCGTGAAATCAATGTGCGATGCAGTTGCCTGACTCTACGCCGAACCGGACTCTGCAGGCTTTTGGTGAAGACAGTCGTAGTGGGTTGGGCAGGTGACGTTGAACCGAAGCGAAGCCCGCACTTATGCCGACGACGTCCCTCCGCGACCAATTGCGCCTAGCCATTGCTAAGTTGCGTCGACATGACAACGCGCCCTGCTCGGTGAGTGTGCGAACTAATGGAAATGCCCGAACTTGGGGCAGCATCTGGTATCGCCATCACCTCATCGGCAGAATGTGCTTGTCGCAGCTCTTCTCGAGTTCGAACTGCCCGAAGCACCCGGCGCACCTGTGAAAGAGCGGGGAGGAAGGCGGCTGCGGCAGAGCGCGGCCACAGCAGCGTATAAACGATGTCGACAGGATCGTCGTCCGGCCCGCCGAAATCGATGGCCGGCATCAGGCGTGTAAAAGAAGCGACAGGCGAAGAAATCATGTCGAACAAAGCATGTGGAATAGCAACCCCGCGCCCGATACCTGTGGACCCCAGGCATTCACTGCGCCAAAGACCACGGAGAACCAACTGCTCGTCGAGTCCGGATCGCCGCGCGATCCTGACAGCTATTCTCGACAGGGCCGAATGCTTTCCCTTCGTCGCGAGGTCAAGCGCGATGCCTTCTTCCGATAAGCAGCGGATCATTACAGTCGCCTCTAATGCTGATCTAAACATGATCTCTAACGGCGGTCAGGTCACATTGCGCGTGCAAAGTAACGCTCACTTTGGACTGAATTGGAATCCTGACTATCCCGGACGCGCAGCCAGCGTCCTTCGCGCCCGGGCTAAAGGCCTGCTTTAAGGCGCTGCGGATCCCGTTGGAAATTTTTGATGAAAACATGCATAGTATTCAAGATCTAGGGAAATTTCTTTCGAATTCAAGCGATTCCCATAGTGGCGGTCGCTCCCGAGTTATTGGTGTCGCAGTGTATAACCCTTCGACCATTTGACTCGTCCCCGCCTCAGTTCCGCAAGCTGGCGCGTTGGACTTGTTGTCCTCGCTATGCGCATTCCGGGTCCTTCGCAGTCAAACGAATGAAGAGAATTCATGGATTGCAAACTGGATCCCAGAGAGACCAAGTGAACGCAAAAATAATGCACTGAAATGCCAGTTAATT
>JAFKFE010000285.1 GCA_017308345.1 Alphaproteobacteria bacterium
TGCTGGTCTCGCAGATCCTGACCGGGATCGTGCTGGCGATGCAGTACACATCCGACACCAATCTCGTCTTCGATTCGGTCGAGAAGATCATGCGCGACGTGAATTCGGGATGGCTGTTGCGCTATCTCCACTCCAACGGCGCCTCGTTCTTCTTCGTGGCCGTCTACATCCACGTCTTCCGCGGCCTGTTCTACGGCTCCTACAAGGCGCCGCGCGAACTGCTGTGGATCCTCGGCTGCATCATCTACCTCCTGATGATGGCCACAGGCTTCATGGGCTATGTGCTGCCCTGGGGCCAGATGAGCTTCTGGGGCGCCACCGTCATCACCGGCTTCTTCAGCGCCATCCCGCTGGTCGGCAACTGGATCCAGCAGCTTCTGCTCGGCGGCTTCGCCGTCGACAACCCGACGCTGAACCGCTTCTTCGCCCTCCATTACCTGTTGCCGTTCATGATCGCCGGCGTCGTGGTGCTCCACGTCTGGGCGCTGCATGTGGTGGGTCAGTCGAACCCGACCGGCATCGAGGTCAAGTCGAAGACCGATACGGTCGCCTTCACGCCCTATGCGACCATCAAGGACGCTTTCGGCATGATCGTGTTCCTGTTCTTCTTCGCCTATTTCGTCTTCTACCTGCCGAACTATCTCGGCCACCCGGACAACTACACGGTCGCCAACCCGCTGAAGACGCCGGCCCATATCGTTCCGGAATGGTACTTCCTGCCGTTCTACGCGATCCTGCGCGCCATCACCTTCAACATCGGCCCGATCAATTCCAAGCTCGGCGGCGTGCTGTGCATGTTCGGCGCCATCGCCATGCTGTTCCTGGTGCCGTGGCTCGACACCTCCAAGGTGCGCTCGGCGGTCTACCGTCCGTGGTACAAGCTGTTCTTCTGGCTGTTCGTGGCCGACGCCATCCTGCTCGGCTGGCTGGGCTCGCAGCCGGCGGAAGGCAGCTACGTGTTCATGGCGCAGATGGCGACGCTGTTCTACTTCGCCTTCTTCCTGATCATCATGCCGGTGCTCGGCCTGATCGAGACGCCGCGCAGGCTGCCCAACTCGATCACCGAGGCGGTGCTGGAAAAGAACAAGGGCGGCAGCGGGCATCCGGCAGGCGCGACCGCCGCGCCGGAAACCAAGGGCTGAGAATCTGAGGGGATTTTGGGTATGAAGAAGATTCTCACCTCGCTGGCCCTGCTCGGCCTGGTGGTCGCGGGCACCGCGGCCGTCGCCGCGGAAGAGCAGAACGCGGCCGCTCCGACGCATTTCCCGATCAACGAACCGAAGGAAATGAGCTGGAGCTTCGCCGGCCCGTTCGGCACCTATGACAAGGCGCAGCTGCAGCGCGGCCTCAAGGTCTACAAGGAAGTCTGCTCGGCCTGCCACTCGATGAATCTGGTGGCGTTCCGCACGCTTGAAGGGCTTGGCTATTCGGAAGCGCAGATCAAGACGCTGGCCGCCGAATACACGATCCATGACGGCCCGAACGACGCCGGCGACATGTTCGACCGTCCCGGCAAGCCTTCGGATCACTTCCCGGCGCCGTTCCCGAACGAGCAGGCCGCTGCATCCGCCAATGGCGGCGCGGCCCCGCCGGACATGTCGCTGCTCGCCAAGGCGCGCGGCGTCGAGCGCGGCTTCCCGCGCTTCATCTTCGATATCTTCACCCAGTATGCGCAGGGCGGTCCGGACTACATCCATTCGCTGCTCACCGGCTACGACCAGACGCCGCCGGCCGGCATGGTGATCCCGGAAGGCACGCACTATAATCCGTACTTCCTGTCCGGCGTGTCGCTGAAAATGCCTAAGCCGCTGTCGGACGGCCAGGTGACCTATGACGACGGCTCGCCGCAGACCGTCGACCAGTATGCCCGTGACGTTTCCGCCTTCCTGATGTTTGCCGCCGAGCCGCATCTCGAGGATCGCAAGAAGACCGGTTTCCGCGTCATGGTCTTCCTGCTGCTCTTCGGCGCTCTGGTCTATGTGACCAAGCGCAGGGTCTGGGCCGACGTCGCGCACTGAGCCCGGTGACTTCCAGAAAAATGCGGGGGCGCCGAAAGGCGCCCTTTTCTTTTCAGCCGCTTGCCGGCAAAACTGTGCGGCAACGGATCAACTGCCCATGAAATCCTCCCTCGAAGACACGCTGCTCGCGGCGATCCGGACCATTCCGGACTATCCGAAGCCAGGCATCCTGTTTCGCGACATCACCACGCTGCTCGGCGACGCGCGCGCCTTCCGCCGCGCCATCGACGAACTGGTGCATCCCTATGCCGG
>JAFKFE010000286.1 GCA_017308345.1 Alphaproteobacteria bacterium
ACGTCGTCGGTGGCGGCGCCGATCATCGAGGCGGCGAGTTCCCGTGCCTGCTCCACCTCGTCGTAATAGGACGCAATGGTCATCTTCCAGGGCTCGGCCTTGACCCTGACGCCGGCCTCTCCGGCCGCGACTGCGGCATTCGGGATCGGGGACATGTAGGCGGCGTCCAGATATGCCGTCCCGCGGGGTATGGAAAAGAGATCGCGCTGGCAGCTCAGCATGGCGTCACAACCTGAAATCGATCGAAGTGCCTAGCCCGGCGTCGCGGGCGCGAGCATACACAAGGTTGGCGAGTTCGATGTCCTGGGCAGGAACGCCGAGGGACCGGTAAAGGGTGATGTCGGCATCGCTGGCGCGGCCGGGCTTCGCGCCCGCCAGCACCTCGCCGATCTCGCCGCGAATATGATCGCGGGCGATCTCGCCGCTCTCTATCGCGTCGACCAGTTCGCCTGCGGCCACGAGCGCCATAGGCAGGTAATCGACCCAAATCTTCGTTCTGCGCACGCATTCGAGGCCGATCTCGCGGCACGAAGCGACGCTCGCGCCGACCGCGTTGATATGGACGCCGGGCGCCAGCCATTCGCCGAACAGCACCGGCTTCTCGGAAGACGTCGTCGTGCAGACGATGTCGGCTGAGCGGACGGCTCGGCCGGGGTCGTGATGCGCCTCAGCTTCGAAGCCGGCGCCCGACAGGCTCTCCGCGAAGCACTGCGCCTTTGCGAAATCGCGCCCCCAGACATGGACCGCCCGGATCGGCCGCACCTGCGAAATGGCCTCGACGTGCCGGCGGGCCTGCTCGCCGTAGCCGAGGACGGTCAGCGTGGAGGTGTCCGGGCGCGACAACGCTACTGTGGCGACCGCGCTGGCCGCCGCGGTTCGCCAGGCCGTGAGCTCTCCACCGTCGATCAGGGCCACGGGCCGCCCGTGATCCTTGTCGAACAGGAAGACACCGCCGCGGTGCGACGCCAGCCCGTGCGCGAAATTGACGGGAAACACCGACAGCACCTTCGCCCCGAACAGTGGCCGGTCGTCCAGCGCGGCATACATCAGCGACAGGCAACTCCCAGCCGCCCCCGGGAGGTCGAGCGTCCGCCTGATCTGCTGGTGGGCCATGCCGCTCGAAGTTTTGAGCAGCGCCGCCTCGGTCGCTTCAAGCACGAGGGGAAGCGTCAATGCGTGGCGGATCGCGTTCTTGTCGATCAACAGGAATTCGCTTTCGGCATTCACCTTACGGTCTCTTCCATTCCACCACCCTCTGAACGCCCGAACGCGCGCCAGGCATCGCCAAGCCTAGCACTGCCATGGCAAGCTCTTGCCCCTGACTTTCATAACTTCGCGCGAGAAGGTGCCCATGCCGGATCATACGCGGTGGATCGCGGGACACGCTGGTTCATAACTTTTGGCCATCAACGGCAGCGGCCAATTCAATTGACCGTGATTGTTTGGTTGTTGCAATGTTCTTTAGTAAATTCGGATCTCGCGCCGTATGTATTATCCAATTCAACTGCTGTTGATCTGACTTGAGCGCAGACCTGCGATGGCGAAAATTGAAAGACACGAGAAGAACGATCGGCTCAGCCGGATCGTCGTTCACAACGGAACGGTTTATCTTTCGGGCCTGACCGCCGATGACAGGGAAGCCGACACGGCCGGCCAGACGCGGCAGATCCTGAGGAGGGCCGATGCCCTTTTAGGCAGCGTTGGCGCTGACCGATCGCAGCTGTTGTTCGCGCAGATATGGCTGAAGGATGCCGGGGATTTCGACGCGATGAACAAGGTGTGGGTCGACTGGCTCGACGGCGCGGAACCTCCGGCGCGCGCCACCGTCGGAGCAAGCTTCGCGCTGCCCAATATCCGCGTCGAAATACAGTTCACGGCTGCAATCTGACGGGCTGCTCGCACTTCATCCAAATCAGGATATGTCCGGAATCAGGATCGATCCCTCGCTTGCCGCCCGACGATCGATGCGCCCGAGGGCATGCCGAGCGAGCATGCTCCGAACGGCACCGCCGTGGCATCGAGCGAACACGCGATCGGCTCCGGCAGCGCGATGCAGGTTCCAGCGTCCGATGGCGGCAGCGGAACCATGCGGAACGCTGCGACCTCCAAGCCCACCATCCACCCCACCGGTTTTTGGCGGCGAAATTGATCGATTCGATCGGCGCATAAACTCAACCGTATGCGGCTTCGCGCTCTGGGAGACCTGACTCGAAACGCGACAATGCAAACGGCGCGGCCTCATCTGGCAGCGCCCCGTCAGCAATCCAGCC
>JAFKFE010000287.1 GCA_017308345.1 Alphaproteobacteria bacterium
GCTCGGCGCCATAGGAGGCGATGACCTGCATCTGCAGAACATGGACATGGGCGTCGAGGAAGCCAGGCAGGATGAGATGCGGGCGATGGTCGATCGTCTCGACACTGCCGCCCGCCTTCTTCAGGACGTCCGCATAGGAGCCTGCGGCGACGATCCTGCCATTGTCGATCAGCAGGGCGCCATCCTCCTCGTAACGCCAGGCGGCATGGTCGTCGATGGTTTCCGGCCAGCGCAGGAAGGAGAGCGTGCGGCCGCGCAGGAGTTTCGATGTCATGCTTACTTTCCGGCGCCTTCGAACCAGGCGACCAGAAGGGCGCGTTCCTGGTCGGTGATCTGGGTGACGTTGGCGGGCGGCATGGCATGCGCCCGGCCGGCCTGGATGTAGATCTCGCGGGCATGCTCGGCGATGCGCTCATCGGTGTCGAGCAGCACGCCCTTCGGCGCATGATAGATGCCTTCATAGACCGGCTCCTGCGTATGGCACATGGAGCAGCGGCCGAGCACGGTATCGCGCACCGCCGGGAAATGCGCCGAGGCGATATAGACCTGCGCGGCGGCGGAGGCGGCGGAGGTCTTCGGCTCGCCGGTCAGCACCTTCGGCACGGTCGACAGCCAGATGATGATCATGAACAGCACGGCCGCGCCCAGCCAGGTCCAGTGCGGATTACCTTTGCGCGCATGCACCGTGTTGAAATAGTGCCGGATCAGCACGCCGATGATGAAGACCAGCGAGGCGATGACCCAGTTGAACTGCGTCCCGAAGGCCAGCGGATAGTGGTTGGACAGCATCAGGAACAGGACGGGCAAGGTCAGGTAGTTGTTGTGCAGCGAGCGCTGCTTGGCGATCTTGCCGTATTTCGGGTCGGGCTTGCGGCCGGCGATGAGGTCGGCGACGACGATCTTCTGGTTGGGGATGATGACCATGAAGACATTGGCCGACATGATCGTGGCGGTGATGGCGCCGAGATGCAGGAAGGCGGCGCGGCCGGTGAAGAGGTGGGTAAGCCCCCAGGCGATGAAGACCAGCACGCAGTAAAGCACCAGCATCAGCCCGGTGTCGCTTTTGCCCAGCGGCGAGCGGCAGAGCAGGTCGTAGACGATCCAGCCGACGCCGATGGTGGCCAGCGACAGAAGGATGCCGACCGGCACCGAGATGTTGAGCACGTTGGGATCGATCAGGAACAGGTCGGCGCCGGCATAATAGACCACGCAGAGCATCGCGAAGCCCGACAGCCAGGTGGCGTAGGATTCCCATTTGAACCAGGTGAGGTGCTCCGGCATCTCGGCCGGCGCCACCAGATATTTCTGGATGTGGTAGAAGCCGCCGCCATGCACCTGCCACTCCTCGCCGAAGGCGCCGGCGGGCAGGCCTGGACGCTGGCGGAGCCCAAGGTCGAGGGCGACGAAATAGAAGGACGAGCCGATCCAGGCGATGCCGGTGATGACATGCAGCCAACGGACGGCAAAGCTCAGCCAGTCCCAGAAAATCGCGAAATCCATCATTGGTGATCGTCCCTGCCGATTGGCCGACTTTACGGTCTAGCGCGCAAACGAAAAGAGGCGAGGTGCGCGATGACTTTCAAAAAAAAATAAAAAATACTAGGGTTGCCCTTCGCAGCCGTTTGAGAGCCACGAAACCCGCATGGCCTATCTCGACAACATCGCCGTCTTCGTCCGTGTCGTCGAGCTCGGCAATCTGTCGGCCGCGGGGCGCGACATGCGCATTTCGCCGGCGGTTGCCTCCAACCGCATCAAGGAACTGGAAAAGCATCTGGGCGTGCGGCTGTTCAACCGCACGACCCGCCAGTTGATGCCGACCGAGCACGGCACGGTGTTCTACACCGGCGCCAAGCAGGTTCTGGATGCGATCACCGAGGCGGAAGCAGCGGTCGCGGCACTTTCCGGCCAGCCGCGCGGCACCATCAGGGTGACGGCGCCGCTCGGCCTCGGCCGGCGGCTGATCGCTTCGGGCATCCCGGATTTCCACGACAAATATCCCGATATCGAGGTGCGGCTGAGGCTCTCCGACCACAATGTCGACATCATGAAGGAAGGCATCGACGTCGCCTTCCGGCTCGGCATCATCGAGGATTCGAGTCTGCGGATGCGCGGCATCATGGAATGCGAGCGCGTGCTGGTAGCCGCGCCGAAATATCTCGAAGCGCGCGGCGAGCCGGCCGAGCCGCAGGAACTGGTCGGCAAGAAGCACGACTGCCTGATGCTGCGCTATGCCGGCGCGCGCGAATATGTCTGGACGCTGCAGACGCC
>JAFKFE010000288.1 GCA_017308345.1 Alphaproteobacteria bacterium
GGCAAGGCCGCGGCGCAGACCTGGAGCAGTCACATGCAGCTGTTCTTCTATATGCTGGGGCTCGGCGTCGGCATAAGGTTCATCCATCATGCGCTGTTCGACGGCACGATGTTCTCGCTGCATTACTATATCGTCGACACCATCGTGCTGATGATATTGGGCTTCCTCGGCTATCAATACACGCGCACCAACCAGATGGTGACACAGTATAACTGGCTGTATGAAAGAGCTTCCTTATTAAGCTGGAAACCGAAAGGTTGACGTTCACCATTGCGCCGTTTCGGGGATGAATCGGCGTGACAAGTGCCTGAAAATCGGCATTCTATGCTTTCTGCGATAAGGGTGGGCATCGCATGAAAGTATCATCCACGCCCACTCCGTAAATGGGAGCGTTTCAATGAAAAAATCACTCTTGTCCGCCGTTGCGCTGACCGCGTTCATCGCGTTCAGCGGCAGCGCGTGGGCCGACATCCTGATCGGCGTCGCCGGTCCGATCACCGGCCCGAACGCCGCCTTCGGCGCGCAGTTGCAGAAGGGCGCGGAACAGGCGGTCGCCGACATCAACGCCGCGGGCGGCATCAACGGCCAGCAGCTCAAGCTCGAGATCGGCGACGACGTCTCCGACCCTAAGCAGGGCATTTCGGTCGCCAACAAGTTCGTCGCTGACGGCGTCAAGTTCGTCGACGGCCACTTCAACTCGGGTGTCACCATTCCCGCGTCGGAAGTCTATGCCGAGAACGGCATCCTCGTCATGACGCCGGCCGCGACCAATCCGAAGCTCACCGAGCGCGGCCTGTGGAACACCTTCCGTACCTGCGGCCGTGACGACCAGCAGGGCAAGGTGGCCGGCGACTACATCGCGGCCAACTTCAAGGACGCCAAGATCGCCATCATCCACGACAAGACGCCTTACGGCCAGGGCCTCGCGGACGAGACCAAGAAGAACCTGAACGCCAACGGCATCACCGAAGTGATGTATGAAGGCGTGAACGTCGGCGACAAGGACTTCTCCGCCCTCATCGCCAAGATGAAGGAAAACGGTGTGACGCTCATCTACTGGGGCGGCCTGCACACCGAGGCCGGCCTGATCATCCGCCAGTCGGCCGACCAGGGCCTGAAGGCGCCGCTGTTCTCGGGCGACGGCATCGTCTCGAACGAACTGGCCTCGATCGCCGGTGACGCCGTTGCCGGCACGCTCAACACCTTCGCTCCGGATCCGCGCAAGAATCCGGCCGCCCAGGAAGTGGTGGAGAAGTTCCGCCCCGCCGGCTTCGAGCCGGAAGCCTACACGCTCTACTCCTACGCCGCGATCCAGATCATCTCGCAGGCCATCGCAAAAGTCGGCTCGGCCGATGACGCGCAGAAGGTCGCCGAAGTGATCAAGTCCGGCGGACCGTGGAAGACGGCCATCGGCGAGATCGGCTACGACGCCAAGGGAGACATCACCCGTCCGGACTACGTCATCTACGAGTGGAAGAAGGGTGACGACGGCAAGTACAGCTACTTCGAGAAATAAGCCGGCAAACAGGAGCCGACTTGCAATGGATGCCCGGCGCTCGCGCCGGGCATTTTTGTTTGCGCGGCCACGGCCGATCACAAACGCCGCGCACTGGCCCGGAACAGGCTCTCACCGCGCGCGGCGGGCCCGCGGAAGGACAACAGCGGCGCGTCTGCCGTGCCCCAGCGATTTTAATCGTTTTAGATGTCGCGCAAATTCGTTTGCACTGCAGCATTTTCACGTTAATCATGACGCCGGTTCAACGTCCCTTACGCTGCTGGAGCCCAGTCCTTGGCCATCACGAAGATACTCGTCGCCAACCGGTCCGAAATCGCCATCCGCGTGTTCCGCGCGGCCAATGAGCTAGGCCTCAAAACCGTGGCGATCTGGGCGGAGGAGGACAAATATTCGCTGCACCGGTTCAAGGCCGACGAGAGCTACCAGGTCGGGCGCGGACCGCATCTGGCCAAGGACATGGGGCCGATCGAAAGCTACCTGTCGATCGAGGAGGTGATCCGGGTCGCCAGGTTGTCGGGCGCCGACGCCATTCATCCTGGTTACGGCCTCTTGTCGGAAAGCCCGGAATTCGCCGAGGCCTGCGCGGCGGCCGGCGTCACCTTCATCGGCCCGAAGCCGGAAACGATGCGCCGTCTCGGCAACAAGGTCGCCGCGCGCAACCTGGCGATCGAGGTCGGCGTGCCGGTCGTGCCGGCGACCGATCCGCTGCCGGACGACATGGACGAGGTCAAGAAGCTCGCCGCGCAAATC
>JAFKFE010000289.1 GCA_017308345.1 Alphaproteobacteria bacterium
TGGAGCAATGGCTCTTTCGATGATCAGCGGCGTTGCACTTGCCGGTGCTCTCGATGAGCCGGACAACATGGCCCCGTTCTTCACCGATGCCGGCATGAAGACCATGAAGCCCGAGGCCGACTTCAAGGCAGCCTGGGCCTCGATGCCCATGGAAAAGCAGGACGCCATGATGAAGGAGTGTCAGGATGCGGCGATGAGCAAGCCTCACGCCGAATTCTGCGCCAATCTCATGATGTTCGCGGGTCACAAGTGACGATGGGGATCAGGTCCGGACGGGCCTGATCATTTCGTCGTTTCGAGCAAGGATGGCGGGCCGCGAGCCCGCCATCCTTGTTGGAGCCGAGGTTCGGTAAAGGTCCATGGTTAATGCGGCCTTAACCTTCCCCCCGATAGTCTGGCGTTCGAATCTGCCGGAGTGCGCCATGCGCTCGGCGAGGCAACGATCACGGGGAAGAGCATGCGTTCAGGCGCTTCAGCACCGCTCGCGCTGACCGATACGGGGCACGGCATCCAGGCATTCGCGCGGCGCCAGGTCGGGCGGCTGGTCGGCGCCGGGCTGTTCCTGTTCACCGCCTTCGGCGTGGCCGCCTTGGCCACCTGGAACGTCGCCGATCCGAGCTTCTCGCACGCCACCAGCAACGTCGTCACCAACGCCATGGGCTATGCCGGCGCGGTATTCTCCGACCTTGCCATGCAGTTCTTCGGCCTTGCCGCCGTCGCGGGTCTGGTGCCGGCGGTTATCTGGGGGTTCCTTCTGTTTTCCGCGCGCGGCGTCGACAAAATGCCGAAGCGCGGCTTTGCCTGGTTCGGCTTCGCGATTGCCGCCGCGGCCATCGCCGGCTGCGTGACGCCGCCCAACACCTGGCCGCTGCCGACCGGACTCGGCGGTGTCTTCGGCGACATGGTGCTGAAGATCCCCGGCATCGCGGTCGGCGGCTACCCGAAGGGCCTTTTCGCCAGCATCATCGCGGTCATCCTCGCCGTTCCCGCCCTGTGGCTGTTCGCCTACGGCTCGGCGCTGATCGCGCGCAAGAACGGCTTTGCCGTGATGGAGCGCGCCGCCCGGCCCGATCCGCGCGAGCAGGACGACATGCTGTTCGAGGAGGATGAGGACGAAGGCGACGAAGGGATACTGGCGCTCGGCGCCGTCACCCATTGGTGGCTGTCGTTCCGCGCCTTCCTGCACCGCCGCGCCGCGCGCCGCAGGCAGGAGCGCGACGAGTTCGAACCGCCGATGAAGCCCAAGGCGAGCGCCTGGCGGCGCGCCGCCGAGCGGGTCGAATCGGCCGAGTTCGCCGAAAGCCGGATGAGCCCGGGCGGCCGCGCCCGCGTCGAGCCGGAATTCTTCGCCGCCATGGTCAACGACCGCACCGCTTCGGTCGATCCGGCCGACCAGGATATTTTCGACGACGATCAGGACGAAGACGTCGACCTCGACGACTTCGACGACGAAGCACCCGTCCAGCGCCGGGCCGCGCCGACGGCCAAGGTGCAGAATTTCCGCTCCGATGCCGCGACCCGCGTCGCGGCGCCTGCCGCGCGGCCGGTGCCCGGCGCCCGCATCCAGCGCGAGGCGCAGACTTCGCTGATCGGGTCCGACACGTTCGAGATGCCGTCGCTGCATTTCCTGTCGGAGCCGAAGAACGTCGCCAAGGACCCAAGCCTTTCCAAGGACGCGCTGGAGCAGAACGCGCGCTTGCTCGAAGGCGTGCTGGAGGATTTCGGCGTCAAGGGCGAGATCATCCATGTCCGCCCCGGCCCGGTCGTGACCCTTTACGAGCTGGAGCCGGCCCCGGGCATCAAATCCTCGCGCGTCATCGGCCTGTCGGACGACATCGCCCGCTCGATGAGCGCGATCGCCTGCCGCGTCGCCGTGGTGCCCGGCCGCAACGCCATCGGCATCGAGCTGCCGAACGCCAAGCGCGAGACGGTCTATCTCAGGGAGATCATGGCCAGCCGCGATTTCGAGACGACCAAGGCGAAGCTCGCGCTGGCGCTCGGCAAGACCATCAATGGCGAGGCCGTCATCGTCGACATCGCCAAGATGCCGCACGTGCTGGTCGCCGGCACCACCGGCTCGGGTAAATCGGTCGCCATCAACACCATGATCCTGTCGCTGCTCTACAGGCTGACGCCGCAGGAGTGCCGGCTGATCATGATCGATCCGAAGATGCTCGAACTCTCCGTCTATGACGGCATCCCGCATCTGCTCACGCCCGTCGTCACCGACCCGAAGAAGGCGGTTGTCGCGCTGAAATGGACCGTG
>JAFKFE010000290.1 GCA_017308345.1 Alphaproteobacteria bacterium
CCGCTCGGCTCCATCCGCGTCACCGAATGCCAGATGGTCAACCAGTTCAAGGGCTCGGCCAAGGCGCCGCCGCAGTTCACCCGCGGCTACGGCCTGGTCTTCGGCCAGAGCGAGCGCAAGGCGATGGCCATGGCGCTCTGCGACCGGGCACTGCGCGCCGGCGAGCTCGGCGAGGATGTCGTCGCCGCCGCGCAGGACGAGGAATTCGTCATCTCGCACTCCGACAATGTCCAGGCGACCGGCTTCGTCGAGCATCTGAAGCTGCCGCACTATGTCGACTTCCAGGCCGAGCTCGGCCTGGTGCGCCGCATGCGCGCCGAATACGAGGGCCTCAAAAATCCCGAAGGGGCCGACGACAAAAGGGAGGCCGCGGAATGAGCGCGCAATCAACCGACATCGCCACCTACAATTTCGCCTATCTCGACGAACAGACCAAGCGCATGATCCGCCGCGCCATCCTGAAGGGCATCGCCATTCCTGGCTACCAGGTGCCATTCGCCTCGCGCGAGATGCCGATGCCCTATGGCTGGGGCACCGGTGGCGTGCAGGTCACCGCCTCGATCATCGGTCCGGACGACGTGCTCAAGGTCATCGACCAGGGCGCCGACGACACCACCAACGCCGTCTCGATCCGCGCCTTCTTCAAGAAGGTCGCCAAGGTCGCCGTGACCACCGAGACCGCCAAGGCGACGATCATCCAGACCCGCCACCGCATTCCCGAGCAGCCGCTCACCGCTGGCCAGGTGCTGGTCTACCAGGTGCCGATCCCCGAGCCGCTGCGTTTTCTGGAACCGCGTGAGACCGAAACGCGCAAGATGCATGCGCTGGAGGAATACGGCCTCATGCATGTGAAGCTCTATGAGGACATCGCCAAGCACGGCCGCATCGCAACCACCTACGCCTATCCGGTCAAGGTCGAGGGCCGTTATGTGATGGACCCTTCGCCGACGCCGAAATTCGACAATCCGAAGATGCATCGTTCGCCGGCTTTGCAATTGTTCGGCGCCGGCCGCGAGAAGCGCATCTATGCGGTGCCGCCCTTCACCGACGTCGTCAGCCTCGATTTCGAGGATCATCCCTTCGAGGTGCAGACCTTCGACCAGCCCTGCGCGCTCTGCGGCGCCGAGAACGTCTATCTCGACGAGGTCATCCTCGACGACCACGGCGGCAACATGTTCGTCTGCTCGGACACCGACCATTGCGAGAAACGGCGCGAAGATGGCCATCACGGCCACCTCGCCCCCGAAAACCATCCTGCCTCGGAGAAAACGGAGCCGGCCGAATGAGCGACGAACCTCTGCTGCGCGTCTCGGCGCTGTCCAAATTCTACGGCTCGCGCGTCGGCTGCGAGAACGTCACCTTCGACCTTTGGCCGGGCGAGGTGCTGGCGGTGGTCGGCGAGTCCGGCTCCGGCAAGACGACGCTGCTCAACTGCCTGTCGACGCGGCTGCTGCCTTCCTCCGGCACCGCCAGCTACCGCATGCGCGACGGCCAGTGGCGCGAACTCTACCGCATGAGCGAGGCCGAGCGCCGCTTCCTGATGCGCACCGACTGGGGCTTTGTTCACCAGAACCCGGCCGACGGATTGCGCATGACCGTCTCGGCCGGCGCCAATGTCGGCGAGCGGCTGATGGCCGTCGGCGACCGCCATTACGGCAGGATTCGCGCCACCGCCGTCGACTGGCTGTCGCGCGTCGAGATCGACGAGGACCGCATCGACGACGAGCCGCGCGCCTTTTCCGGCGGCATGCGCCAGCGCCTGCAGATCGCCCGCAACCTGGTGACCGGACCGCGCCTCGTCTTCATGGACGAGCCGACCGGCGGCCTCGACGTCTCGGTGCAGGCCCGCCTGCTCGATCTCTTGCGCGGTCTGGTTACGGACCTTGGACTGGCCGCCATCGTCGTCACCCACGACCTCGCCGTGGCGCGGCTTCTGTCGCAGCGCATGATGGTGATGAAGGACGGCCGCGTCGTCGAAAGCGGCCTCACCGACCGCGTGCTCGACGATCCGCGCGCGCCCTACACGCAGTTGCTCGTATCTTCGATTTTGCAGGTGTGACCGCATGATCCCGAACCAAAGGTCCGCGCCAGCGAAAAGTGGAGGCCGGTTTTCGGATCAGATCATGCGGAAAAACAAAGGACTCTGAATGGCTACTCCTCTTGTCGTTTCCGACGTCGCCAAAAGCTTCACCATGCATCTGCGCGACGGCGTCACGCTGCCGGTGGTGACGGGTGTTTCCTTCTCGATCCGCGCCGGCGAATG
>JAFKFE010000291.1 GCA_017308345.1 Alphaproteobacteria bacterium
TGCAGGGTCAAATCCGCGCGAGTGGCGTCAATCCGGTCAGCAAGATCAGAAAAAGGGATCTCATTCCCGTCGAAGACCCGGCACGGGGTATTGCCTATCTTTGCAGCGCGGAAGCCGACGATCTAGCTGGCCACGAGCTTGACCTGAACGACCGAGAATTGCGCCGGCGCATCGGTATTCGTTTGTTGTAGGCATTTGCCTTGGAAAGGTCCGGCACTTCGTTGTCACGAAGGCGTCAAGGTCGAGAATGGAGAGGTACTGTGCGGCGGCCGGGATTGGAACCTCGCCATCAGTGTGGCAGCGAGGGTGATGAAAAGCTTCACGCCAGTGCAGCCGAACCTCGCGACCAAATTGAGGTGAGAGACGTGGGTAAACGCACAGGACATTGGAACTTTCGCATGCCCGCCGGCCGCAGCGAAGCTGGCCGTTAGAGCTGGCATGGCGGGGTAACCATCGACCAAACCTGCTCTTAAAGCTCTTGCCGAAAAAATGCTCCACTCTCTCTTGCTCGGTCCCATCCCGACGATCGAGCGTCGAGGAGGGTATATTGATTTTGCCGGTTTGACGGTACTTTGTCGGGCGCCTTGATTCGACGTTTGTCGCGTACGCTCACCGCAAAGCGGTCGATAGATACCGATAGTTCACAGAATTTTTTTCTGCCGCGAAGTTTCAAAAACCCTCGTAAAATCAAGAGGCTAATTTTTTGACGGCCCTGGTCACGGCGCCGAGGGCAAAAAAGGAAATTTTTTGAAAAGAAATCAATTACTTGGGAGGGAAGGAATATTCGAGTGGGAGTGAGGGGAATAACTCCTGAAATGTTCTCTATATGATTCAATGAGTTGGGTACTCATGAAACGACGGTCGGACGGAATTCATGGTGTTGACGGTCTTTGCCATCAGGTGAGTTTGTTCTCGGTAAAGGGGCGTTGGCACTCCACGGAAAGGTTCGGCCCGGACCCGGGGCGCGGATGCGGGAGAAGCCTGCGGATACGCGGCCGGGCATGGATCTGATGGGTCAGGCCGCCAGCTGACGGGTTTCGCTCCAGTCGATGATGAGTTTTCGCTGCGCGAAGAGCCAATGGTCGCCCTGACGCATGAAGTCGTCGTAGTAGCGGATCGCGAGAATCTGCAGCTTCCGCTGGCCACCCTCTTCAGAAATCTGGTGGGCGAAGCAGTAGGATTCGCCCACCGCTCGATCACCCCGAACGACGACCGTGCTCTGCCCATTCATATGCGTGGTTTGCGAGAATTTGTGCAGATCGCCCAGTGCGGGGATCAGCTCCGCTGCGCCCCGAAGGATGGAGACGGGCTGGGTCTTCTCGGGGTCTCCCATGTAGATGGAGACCACGCCATCCGAGGTGAAAAGGGCGGCCTGCTTTTCCGGCAATCGCCGGTCGGCGTAGTGCGCCCATCCGTTGATAAGGTCTTGGATCGCAAAGCGGTCCGCCGCCTCGCCGGTGAGTGAGGTGGCCGAGAGTAAACCCGTGTAAAGGGTGTCAAGGGATAGGGTTGCCATTAGGGCCTCCGATTTAGCTGTGTTGGGACGATCTGCGGCGATCACGGCCGCCGGTGACAGCCCCGCCGCTGGGCTGTGCCGATGGTCGCTGTGCTGGCGAGAAACTGTCGTCGGTCGAATTGTGCTTTCATGTCATCGTCCACGTGTCGTTCGTAGTAATGAACCACACGATTAGCGGCTGAGGTTCGCCATTTCGCCGGCATAGTAGCGGTCCCCGTCGATCGCGATGCCCGCGATCTTCTCTGCGATTTCCGCTAGGTCGGCTGGTGTCAGGATCACGTCGGCCGCGCTGATGTTTTCCTTCAGGCGCGTGAGCTTGGTGGTGCCCGGAATCGGCACGATCCACGGCTTCTGCGCCAGCAGCCAGGCGATCGCGAGTTGAGCCGGCGTCTTGCCCTTCTCAGCGGCGATCCTCTTTACTGTATCCACCAGCGCCATGTTCTTCGCGATGGCTTTCTTCTGGAAACGAGGAAGGTAGCTGCGGAAGTCATCCGCCGCGAATACGGTGCCAGCGGTGATCGCGCCCGTGAGGAAGCCACGGCCGAGCGGGCTGTATGCGACGAAGCCGATCCCAAGTTCTTGGAGCACGCCGAGCGTTTCCATCTCCGGCTCGCGGGTCCACATCGAATATTCCGTCTGAAGCGCCGTCACCGGGCAGACCGCATGGGCCTTACGGATCGTTTTGGCGGCAGCTTCGGAAAGCCCAAAATGGCGGACCTTCCCGGCCTGGATCAGTTCCTTCAC